>JBKCAB010000829.1:0-2568 GCA_046307935.1 Bacteroidota bacterium
CAAGGAGGTTACTCCCTCGCAATCTGTTTTATACCCGAGCTTCAAGGCCGTTTTTCCCTCCAGATTTATGCCCAAAGCAGCAGAGGGCAACCACGGGTGGGTAATCCCTGCTCCACCGACTTTCTTGAACTGCTCTCCCAAAATAGCAGCAAGGGAATTCGCTTGTCCCTCATACGAAAGAGCGTCATCCAAAAATCCGGCAGTTACCGACCCGCCTATCGCAACATAACGGGACAGATCAGCACTTCCTGCATTCAACCCGGCATCCGACTCCTTCGGTTTACAAGAAGTCAATGCGCCCATTAAAACCAATCCGATCAATATGAATTTTCTCATCCCGTCAGAATTTATAGTTCAAGCCAATCCCCGGAACCAGGGCGATCGTTGTGAACTTGCCGCTCAATCCAGTTTCCAGGTTAGTGTCCTCCCTGCTCAGTTTTGTGAAGAAAAATGAGGCGTCCACTTCAAAATGAGTACCGATCGCATAACTTAGTCCGGCAGTGTAACTAATTCTGTTGTTGTCCGGCGTTTCCGGTGTAACATAACCGTCCTGCACCGGCGTGATCCCGTAATGAACACCACCGCGCACCGCCAGGTGATCCGTCACCATATACTGACCCCCGAGACGGAAAGAAAATGAATTCTCATAAAGTCGGGCCGATCTCGTGTCAACCAGTGAGGCCGTATTCGATGCATAATCAAATGCAAGTGTGTCGTATGCCTTCCATCCGACAAAATTCACATCAAAGGCAAGTTCGAGCTTCTCTGTAGGGGAAACTCCTATACCCAAGCTTGCCACTTGCGGTAAGGGTAATGACGAAGAAAATGATCCGTCCGGAAAATTCTCTTCCAGTGAGGCAGGAACTTCAAAAGTAGCCAACCCATCGTCTACCGACATGTTCACCTGCGATCTGTAACTTAGACCCAAACTTAATTTAGCCGAAGGCCGGTAATAGACCCCAATATTCCCACCATATCCGATCGCCACACCTTCCAAACGGGCCGACCCATAGGAATCCCCCGTGCTTGTTGTCTCACTGTCCATCACGGGAAGATCTTTCTCTAGTCCCACATTACCGTAGCAGAGTACGAATCCGCCCCCTATCCCAAGCTTATCATTTAGCTTGTAGGAAAAGGTCGGTTGGAAGAAGATGGATTTTAGTTGTAATCTGGTGAGTGCAAATCGACCCATCCAGTTGCTGCCCCATACTACCGTACTTCCGAAGGGGGTATACACGGCAAGTCCTCCTGCAAAACGTGACTGTTCATTCTTTTTGTAGACTCCATAGAATGAAAACGGTGTTCCCATTGGATTGTCTGTTCTGGCACTTTTATAGGTGTCGTGTTCTTCAAACAATACATTGGCAAAAATGGGAGAGAATCCCGCATTCAAAGAGGATCCTCCGAGGTGCGCTACTGCTCCCGGATTGAAAAAAAGCGCAGAACCATCCATCAAAAGCCCTGTACCCGCGCTTGCCATTCCCTGTTGTTTCTGGCCTTGGAAATTGACCTGAAAGCCTTGGGAAATAGATGAATTACCACAAATCAGGAAACCAATCAGACAAAAAATGACTCTCATAATAAAAAGTTGCTCAATATTATAGAAAATAGCTGATACCACAAATAAATCATCGGCAATGTCAGGGGAAACACGCATTAGGCGGAACAAAATGTTATTTATTGGTTTTTTTTCGGATTTTTGTGCCCTAAATTAAATTTATGAAAATTTTTTTGATCAAAAACTTATCAAACTGTTTTCTTGTCGCTTCGACACTTTTGATAAATTTCTCCTACGCTCAAACAGTATTAATCGACCCCGCCAATGAAGGTGGATTCGAGTTGCCCGGAGGATTTGCCGGTAACGGCTGGACCGTTGCCAATAACGCAACGGGTAACCAGTGGGTTGTAGGTACTGTGCCCGCAGGATTCACGAATAATTCGGCTTTCATCTCGAATGACGCCGGCACAACACACGCATACACCAACACAGCTTCAACTGTGGTGCATTTTTACAGAGACGTAACGATCCCCGCAGGAGAGACGAGTGTACAACTGAGCTTCAACTGGGTGGCAAATGGTGAGTCCTCATTTTTTGATGGCTTGATGGTGTCTATTGCTCCGACCACATACGTTCCAACCGCAACAACAGCCTCTTTAGGCACTGCATTTTTAGCAGGAGTTACAGAAGTCGGCCGATTTTGGGCACAAACAACCCCACAAACTGTTACCGTATCATTACCGCCTTCAGTTGTAAACAACTGTTCTGCTCTATCCACAATACGACTTATTTTCTCCTGGAAGAATGATACTTCTCAGGGCACGAATCCGCCGGCTGCCGTGGACAATATTTCGTTGATCTCCGCTGCTCCAAATCCATCACCCGCTCTTGGCACCTACACCATTGACAACACCCTGCCCACTGCAGGGACGAACTTCGCGAGCTTCGACCAGGCCATCGCATGGCTGAATTCTATTTGCGTGAATAACCCGATCGTCTTTAACGTTTCCGCTGGACAGACCTTTGCAGAGTTACCAAGGGTGATAACTGCAACCGGAACAGCTGTCAAT
>JBKCAB010000830.1:0-1901 GCA_046307935.1 Bacteroidota bacterium
TTGATAGTGAAAGCCATCAGAAACACACAAACGAACTGAAGCAACTGGAAGAACGTGCAAGCTGGTGGCACATACCGGATCTTGAGGCGCTACCGGAGGGTAAAGAGAAGGAATACATACTTTACGGGCAACAGCTGATCATACATACTTCCCGTTTTCTCGGACCGAATGGATCCGTACGCAAGCTATCGAACGGTATGAACTGCCAGAACTGCCATTTGGATGCGGGAACAAAGATCTGGGGAAACAACTACGGCGGAGTGCGTGCTACTTATCCGAAGCTGAGAGCACGAAGCGGAAAGATCGAGGACATTCCCAAAAGGATCAATGATTGTATTCAGCGGAGTCTCAACGGAAAAGCACTTGAGCGGAATTCACGCGAGATGCGCGCGATCGTGGCCTACATCGATTTCCTGGGCAGCAAGGTCCCGAAAGATACGATCCCCAGAGGAACGGGTATTCACAAGCTTTCCTATCTGCAGCGTCCGGCCGATCCCATGCGCGGAAAATTGGTCTATGAAACGCATTGTGCCAGTTGTCATGGAACAAACGGTGAAGGCATGCCGGCAGCCAATGGTTTTGAGTATGTGAATCCGCCTTTGTGGGGAGACCTTTCCTACAATACCGGTGCAGGCATGTACCGACTCAGCCGGTTGGCCGGTTATGTGAAATACAACATGCCTTATGGTGTGCGCTATCCGGATTTCCGGCTCAGCGACGCGGAATGCTGGGATGTTGCAGCTTTCATTAATTCGCAGCCCCGTCCGGTCATGGATATTTCCGGTGATTGGCCCGACATCAGTAAAAAACCCGTGGACCATCCTTTTGGCCCGTTCATCGATGGTTTCAGTGAGCAACAACACAAATACGGCCCATTCGGACCGATAGAACAAGCTGCAAGACTAGTCCAAAAAAAATGATGCAATGAAGCAAAGAAGGCAATTTTTAAAGAACGTTGGAGCGCTTGGTCTGGGGATGGTCTTGCCGTCTGGCGTTTTCGGTAACCGGGATCTCAAAACTTTGACCGGCGATAGGGAAGAGGAGGCAGTCCCGGAGACAGCTTGTGGTGATTCAGGCGAACGAACAGTCACGATCTTTCAGACAACCGACGTTCATTGCCAGGTTCATCCGCACGACGAGCTGTACTGGGAAAACGGCCGAATGGTCTTCAGAAAAGCCGGTGGGTATGCGGTGCTTGCCACCATGCTCAAAAAGCTACGGTCAAAAAGTGATCATTCCTTTCTGATCGATACCGGAGATATGTTCCAGGGAAGTGCACTTTCCGTCGAAACGACCGGTGAGGCGTTCATTCCGATCCTTGACGCGCTGAACTATGATCTCTATCTTCCGGGAAACTGGGAAGTGATCTACGGTAAAAAACGTATGCAAACGCTTTTGGGCAGCTTGAAAGCACCGAAGATCTGCGCCAACATGTACCACGACCTTGGTGAAGGAAAAAGAGGAGAATTGATCTTTCAACCCTACCATATCTGGTCTGTAGAGGGTATCAAGATCGGTTTTTTGGGATACACAGATCACCTCGTACCGATCCGTCAATCACCCAATTACAGCAAAGGGATCGTTTATACGAAACCTGAGGAGAATCTGGCTCATTACGTGGAGGTACTGAAGGAGCAGGAAAAATGTGAAATGATCATCATCCTAGCTCATTTGGGGCTCTCCCAACAACTGCATCTGGCCAATCTGCCCGCCTGTCAGGGTGTAAATTACATCATGGGTGGCGATACCCACGAAAGAGTGCGAAAACCGATCCAGTGTACTTATGCGAAGGTCGTTGAACCGGGAGCTTTCGGTTCTTTCGTTGGCAGCTTAACGCTTACCGTGAAAGATGGGAAGCTCCTTTCAGAAAAATATGAATTGCTCGACGTAGATCCCAACCG
>JBKCAB010000831.1:0-6407 GCA_046307935.1 Bacteroidota bacterium
TTCCTGTTCAGATAGAGGAATTGCAAATTCCTACAATCACCAATGTTTATCGGAAGTGAATCAAGCCAGTTGTAGCGTAGTTGGAGTACTTCAAGTTTTTTTAGTGATCCAATTGTATTTGGTAAATCGTGTAAGTTATTGTTATCCAACCATAGCTGTTCGAGGGATGACAATTCACTGATCGACAAAGGTAGAGAGTCCAATTCATTGTTAGCCACAGAAAGAACCTTCAGTTTCTTCAGTTCTCCGATCTCTACAGGGAGGCCCTTGAGCCTATTTTTTCCGAGGTAGAGTTTTTCGAGGTTTTTCAGTTCTGCGATTCGGGGAGATACAGAATTCAATTTGTTGCCATACAATTTAAGTACCCTAAGCTCGTCGTTTTCGAAAACATAACCTGGTATGCTGTCCAACCCTTTTTTGCGTAGGTTGATAACCTGCCGTTGTGATCGGGTGAACTCCACAACACATAAAACAGCTAACAGTAAATAGAGGTATTTCATCGAATACAAATTAAAACCTTTTGGTTAACTGCGTTTTTTTTCTGAAATTTGTGTGTTAATAGCAACTGGTTTGATTTTTGACCATCTTGTTAACGAAGTAATAACTCTTTTTAAAATTAAAGATAGAATGAAAAAGTTCAAATCGATCATTGCTATTGGTTTATTCACAATAGTTTCAACAGCTGCACTGGCACAACAAGCTACTTTAACTGCTGAGGAAAAAGCGACCAAACAAACCGAGAACATGGCTATTGAGCTTGGTTTGACACCTGAACAAAAAGAAACAATTTACGCGATCAATCTCGGCGTAATTCAAAAGAATGAAGCGATCCGAGCTGATATGGGGATGTCCTCCGAGCTGAAACGCCAGTCAATTCAGGGAAATAACGATGCACGCAGAGAAATGGTGATGAACGTGCTAACCCCTCAACAAAAACCGAAATACGAGCAACTTGAAAAAAATCAGGGGCTTCGTATGAAATCAATGAACAACCAGGTCGTAAAACCTGAAATAAAGGAATAATTGATACTCAATTTATGATAGAGAGTCCGCAATTTGCGGACTTTTTTATTGAACCATAAAAAGCATATCTTTTAATTTATTATCTTTGCACCCTTAAAATTAAACTGTTACCCCGAAATAACAGTTAGTATTCATCACTTTCGGAAAACGGGGAATCCGGAATACAAGTAATTAAAGCCAAATGGCAAAAGAAAAAGCAACGCAAGGAATTGCGGAATTTGATTGGGATACCCTCGCACTGGACGGGTATAACAAAGTACAGCGTGCTGAGCTTTCAGACAGGTACGAGAAAACGCTTACTTCTATTAATGAGAAGGAAGTAATTGAAGGTACAGTTGTCGCGCTCAACAAACGTGAAGTGATTATCAACATTGGTTACAAATCCGAAGGGGTTGTTCCTGCCTCAGAATTCCGTTACAATTCGGACCTGAAAGTTGGTGATACAGTTGATGTATATGTCGAATGTCAGGAAGATAAGTCCGGACAGTTGATCGTATCTCACAAGACGGCTCGTATGCACAAAGCATGGATCCGAGTGAATGACGTTCTACGCACTGGAGAAGTGATTACCGGTTACGTGAAGTGTCGCACCAAAGGCGGTCTCATTGTGGATGTTTTCGGTATTGAAGCATTCCTTCCGGGATCTCAGATCGACGTTAAGCCGATCCGCGACTACGATGTTTACGTAGGAAAGAACATGGAATTCAAAGTAGTTAAGATCAATCAGGAATTCCGAAATGTGGTTGTCTCCCACAAGGCGCTCATCGAAGCTGAGCTTGAGGAACAGAAGAAGCAGATCATCTCCGGACTTGAAAAAGGTCAGGTTCTCGAAGGTACCGTGAAGAACATTACATCTTACGGTGTATTCATTGACCTTGGAGGTGTTGACGGACTTATCCACATCACAGACCTTTCTTGGGGTCGCGTGAATCATCCTGAAGAGATCGTTCAGCTTGACCAGAAATTGAATGTTGTGATCCTTGATTTCGATGACGATAAAAAACGAATCGCACTTGGACTTAAGCAACTTCAGCCTCATCCGTGGGATGCCCTGGATGCAAACCTGAAAGTTGGTGATAAAGTAAATGGAAAAGTGGTTGTCATGGCTGACTATGGTGCTTTTGTTGAGATCGCTCCGGGTGTTGAAGGCTTGATCCACGTTTCCGAGATGAGCTGGTCGCAGCATTTGCGTTCTGCACAGGACTTCATGAATGTTGGTGATTCAGTGGAAGCCGTTATTTTGACTCTGGACCGCGAAGAAAGAAAAATGTCTTTAGGCATCAAACAACTTATGCCGGATCCATGGGCTGACATTGAGATCAAGTATGCCGTTGGTACTAAACACAAAGCGAAGGTGCGTAATTTTACCAACTTCGGTGTATTCGTAGAGCTTGAGGAAGGTGTTGATGGTCTGATCCATATTTCTGACCTTTCATGGCAGAAGAAGATCAAGCACCCATCTGAATTCTGCAAAGTTGGCGATGAGATGGAAGTAGTTGTTCTGGAGATCGATCGTGACAATAGAAGAATTTCACTCGGACACAAACAACTGGAAGAAAATCCATGGGATGTATTCGAGTCGACCTTTGGTGAAGGTTCAGTTCACCAGGGAACGATCATTGAGATGAAAGACAAATCAGGAATCGTTTCACTTCCTTATGGTGTGGAAGGCATTTGCCCTGCAAAACATCTTAAGAAAGAAGATGGTTCTAACGCGAAAGTAGATGAAACGCTCGACTTCAAAGTGATCGAATTCAACAAGGATGCTAAGAAGATCGTCGTATCACACACGCGTCTGTTCGAAGAAGGTGAAGACAAACCGGCAGCATCTAAAGGAGGCAAGAAAAGTGCAGGATCCTCCACTTCTCAGGCAGTAAAGGCAATCAACCAGAATACCGAGAAATCAACTCTTGGTGATCTTGATGCACTTGCTGAGCTGAAGGAAAAAATGGAAAAAGGAAAATAATCCAACCGTAAAAAAAGCCGACTCGAGTGAGTCGGCTTTTTCATTTCTACTTGTTCCTAATTTATTCGATCGAATTTGCAAAAGCAATCAGCTGATCGGCTGTCATAAACCCTACTCCTTGCTTGATAAGCTTGCCCTTGCTGTCGATCACCAATAGGGTTGGATAGGCTCTTACTTTGTACAAACGAGCTACCTCGGGGCCGTCGGCATCTTGTTCCATGTCGATCTTCAGATTGACAAACCGATCGTTGAAGATCTTTCCAACTTCAGCTTCCTGAAATGAAGTAGCCGCCATTCGCTTACACGGTCCACACCATGAAGTGTAAGCATCGATAAATATGAGTTTATCTTTCTCAGCAGCCATCTCCTTTGCTTTTTCCAAGGGGATCGTTTTGAACTTTATACCAGCCTCTGCTTGGGCTGTTACCGTTTTAACATTTTCTGCAGGGAGCTGTCGGACAGTAAACGCCATTCCTACAATAGCCAGAGAAACTAAGATGATCGATCTTTTCATGTTCTTTTGTTTGTGTTGCTTAAATTAGTTAAAAAAGGAATCGTAACTCAAATACCATCAACATTTCCTTTCTGTAAAGTGTTACTTTTATATCAAAATCCATTCCAAAGAAGATTGAAGAAAGGGCTTAATATTGTTTACCTGGACCTTACGAGAAAGAACGAAGTCGAGAATTTCCTTCAAAAATGGAATGATGACACTGCCTTCATGGAATGCAACACCTCCGGATCCACGGGAATTCCAAATACCATTTGGCACTCCAAGGCGAACATGCAGGTCTCTGCCCGAAAGACGATCGAATACTTCAACCTTCAGAACGGAAGTAAAGCCTACCTGTGTTTATCCACCTCGACCATCGCAGGAATGATGATGATCGTGCGCGCTCTGGAGATCAATATGACATTAATTGTCGGACCAATATCAGCTAACGCCCTTTCATCGATAGACGAGCCTGTTGAATTCGGTGCAATTGTGCCGTTGCAATTAGCTTACACACTCAAAAAAGACCCTTCAAAACTCGAGCTCGTCGAAAAGTTGATCATCGGAGGCGCTCCCGTCAGTGAGGAAATGCTCGTTCAGCTTAGCTCGTTCGGATCATCGATCTTTCAGACATATGGAATGACGGAAACGATATCCCATGTCGCCATAAGGAAAATCGGCAAAGATCAGGAAGAATACTATACAGCATTAAAAGGAATAGACTTCAGTACCGCATTTGATGGAAGTCTGATCATCCATTACCTGGAAATTGGAATCCCTGAACTTCAGACCAATGATATCGTTGATCTCGCCGATAAAGATCATTTCCGTTGGGTCGGACGGAAAGATCTCACCATCAATTCCGGAGGACTTAAATTGCAGCCTGAGCACATCGAGGAAATACTCTCGAAACATATCTCAGTCCCTTTTTTTATTTCCAGTCTGACTCATGAAGACCTTGGCGAACAAGTCATACTAGTGATCGAAGGTGAGCACTGCGCTGAACTGGATAAAGAACGTGTATTCAGTGAACTTTCCAGGTACGAGCGGCCAAAACAGGTACTTTACGTGAAGCGTTTTGTATATTCCAGCAGCGGTAAGATCCTGCGCAAAGAAACCGTTAAACAGATCTCCGCATGAGCCTTAGTAGAAAGTATGCTCTGCTCGGGCTGGATGAAAGCGCGAGCGATCAAGAAGTTCGAAGGAGATACCGAACGCTTGCCATGCGTTACCATCCGGACAAGAACCCATCACCGGAAGCAGCGGAAAAATTCATTCGAATTACGGAAGCATACGAAAGTATTCTCGATCGTAGAAATGAACATTCAACCCGAAGAAAAGAACCTGCGAATCAATACGAGAAGGAGCGACAGCACAAAGAACGGGTCATGGAAGCTCGAAGACGCTATCAGGAGCAGCAACGCAAAGAGCAGCTCGAAAACGAAAGGTATTACCAGAACCTGATTAACGGGAAAAAGTGGAAGATCATCAGTCTATGCGCTACGATTGGGATCATACTTTCCATTTTCATCATGCTAGACCTCTTTCTTCCAATGCACAGCAGAAAAGACAGAGTGGCTGAATATGCCCGTGATGTCTACTCCGGCCCCAGGGGAAAAAGCATTTCGCTCATCCGAACAGAGGACGATCAATTTCTTTGGATAGAAGACCTCAATTTCTCTCTTTATGCCTACTATCCCGACATCTATGTAGAACGATCATGGATCTTCCATGATCCGGTTCAGGTCGTTTCGATCCAAAAAACCGGATTTGCCTTTTTTCCGGTGCATTACACCTTCCGTTCAGTTTCGTTGGTAATGATCCTGTGCTTTCTATTGCCTGTCTTTACGGTTTGGTACAAACGCAGAACCATTACCTTTACACTACTTTGGCATCTTTGTTTATACTTGTGTGCTCCCCTGATGCTGATCTTCCTACTGGTAAATAATCACTGGGCTCACCTCATTACACTTGGGTTCCTTTAGGATCATCGTTTCATGGCGCGATCCATTTCCCGACGATCATCCTTCTCCTTTAGATCCTGCCGCTTATCGTGCAGCTTTTTACCTTGTGCGAGTGCAATTTCCAATTTGGCCCACCCCTTATCGGAAATAAATAGTCTGAGTGGGATCAAGGTATTCCCTTTCACCTGTAGGAATTTCTCGATCTTGGCGATCTCTTTTTTGTTGAGCAGTAATTTACGGTCTGCTCTCGGTTTGTGCTGAAAGAACGACGCATTGGCGTATTCTGTGACATGCATATTCCGGATCCAGATCTCACCATTTTGACAGATGCAATAGGCTTCAAGAATACTGGCCTTACCATTCCGAATACTTTTGATCTCCGTTCCAGACAGCTGGATGCCCGCAACAAAGGTATCCAACAAGTGGTATTCGAATCGCGCTCTTTTATTCCGTATGTTTAGTTCATTCGGTTTCATTCCTTTTCAAAATTACAAACAAAAGACCAGCTTTAGTGGAAGAACAGCAACTTGTTAATAAGGTATGTTCCATTTTGAAATTCTGCAATCCCCTTTCGGTATTTTTGCTTCATGAATATCTCCTCAATTCATCTTGAGCGTGCAACCGAACAGCTCAATTCTCTTCCCGGGATCGGAAAGCGGACTGCACTGCGTCTAGCATTGCACCTGCTCAATCGCAGTGAGCAGGAAATTCAGGATTTTGCGCAGGCGCTCGTTGAAATGAAACAACACACGCACAAGTGCCGTTCATGCGGCAATATTTCTGATGAGGAGACCTGCGTAATCTGTTCAGACCCGAAAAGAGATCACGGAACAGTTTGTGTAGTCGAGGATATTCGTGATGTACTTGCGATCGAAGGAATTCAATCCTTTAAAGGAATTTATCATGTTTTGGGTGGCCTTATCTCTCCGATGGAAGGTGTTGGTCCGGGTGATCTAAACAT
>JBKCAB010000832.1:0-11874 GCA_046307935.1 Bacteroidota bacterium
AGACGACGAGTAAAAAAGAACGCAAGGACAAAGCCCATGACTAGACTGGGAGAAGCCCATAACAAAAAACGAAGAATACGCGCACCCCAACCGATGTAAACCTCCTCATAGGAAAGTGATTGTGGATTGTACCTGTATTTCTTCTTTGACATCCTACCGCTAAAATAGTCAATAAGACGTTTAAAGCTGGTCTAAAAGCGTAAAACATGTACATCGGCAGAGTGAATTTCGGACTGTTCAAGCCCTAAATTGATGGATTTTCCGTTAAATTTGCACCTCATTAATCAATCAGTTCTACCGATGAACGTTTCTGAAATTCGCGAGCAATTCTTCCAATTCTTCGAGTCGAAAGGACACCTGATCGTGCCTTCTGCACCAATGGTGGTCAAAAACGATCCAACCCTCATGTTCACCAACGCTGGTATGAACCAATTCAAGGATTATTTTCTGGGCAATGCTGTTCCTAAGAACAGAAGGATCGCAAATACACAGAAATGCCTGCGGGTATCTGGTAAGCACAATGATCTGGAGGAGGTTGGTGTAGATACCTATCACCATACAATGTTCGAAATGTTGGGCAATTGGTCGTTTGGTGACTACTTCAAGGAAGAAGCTATAGGATGGGCTTGGGAACTCTTGACTGAGGTTTATCGAATTCCGAAAGATCGTTTGTATGTCACTGTCTTTGAGGGAGATGAAAAAGATAACGTCCCAATGGATCAGGAAAGTTTTGATATTTGGAAGAAATTGATCGATCCGGACAGGATCATTCTTGCATCCAAAAAAGATAACTTCTGGGAAATGGGTGACACCGGTCCATGTGGTCCGTGTACCGAGATCCATGTCGATCTTCGGTCAAAGGATGAGCGCTCAGTGGTTGACGGAAGAACTTTGGTAAATTTTGATCACCCTCAGGTGATTGAGATCTGGAACAACGTGTTTATGCAGTTCAACCGAATGGCTGATGGTTCGCTGATTCCACTTCCCGAAAAACACGTAGATACCGGAATGGGACTTGAACGCCTTGCGATGGCACTTCAGGGAAAGACATCTAATTATGACACGGATCTTTTCCAAACGCTCATTCGCCACATGGAATCTGTTTCAGGCGTCAAGTATGGTGAGTCGGAGGAAAAAGATATAGCATTACGCGTCATCGCTGACCATGTTCGCGCGATTGTTTTTTCAATTGCCGATGGTCAGTTGCCCTCCAATACCGGTGCGGGTTACGTGATCCGCAGAATCTTGCGTCGCGCGGTGCGTTACGGGTATCAGACCTTAGAACTCAAGGAACCTTTCCTATGTGATCTTGCGGTTGTTCTTGGAGATATCATGGGCGATCCGTTCAGTGAGCTTATTCATCAGCGGGAGCTCATTCAGAAAGTGATCCGAGAAGAAGAACAAAGCTTTTTTCGCACCCTGGAACAAGGAATCCGAAGGATGGAGAACATTATACAGAACTTGAAGCAAAACGGAGGTGCCATCATCGACGGAATGGCAGTATTTGAATTGTATGACACCTATGGTTTCCCCGTTGATCTAACGTCGCTCATCGCACGGGAGAACAATTTGAGCATTGATGAAGAGGCTTTCAACGCAGAACTTCAAAAACAGAAAGACCGATCACGCGCAGCTACAGCCATTGAAACTGATGACTGGGTGATCCTTAGTGAAGATACTACAGAAGAATTTGTGGGTTACGATAATCTTGAAACTGAGGTTCGCATTGTCAAGTACCGTAAGGTGACCCAAAAGCAGAAAACATTTTTCCAACTCGTCTTCAACCTGACACCGTTCTATCCGGAAGGGGGCGGACAGATCGGAGACAAAGGAGTACTCGAATCAGGAGGTGATACCGTTCACATCTTTGACACTAAAAAGGAGAACAACCTTATCGTCCATCTTACGGAGAATTTACCTCCAGATCCGGCAGCACATTTTCGTGCCCGCGTTAACCAAACAAGACGTGAGGCATCTGCAGGCAACCACTCCGCAACCCACCTTCTTCACCACGCACTAAGAACCATTCTGGGAACGCACGTTCAGCAGAAGGGATCCTTGGTTAGTCCTGAGTACCTCCGATTTGACTTCTCCCATTTTGCTAAGGTCACTGAGGAGGAGTTGGCATCGATCGAAGAAATGGTGACTAATGCGATCCGAGAAAACATAGCGTTAGACGAACGACGTGATGTTCCAATGGAAACTGCTGTCGAAATGGGCGCAATGGCTCTTTTTGGTGAAAAATACGGTGATGCCGTTCGCGTGATCCGTTTCGGCGACTCGGTGGAGCTTTGCGGTGGAACACATGTTCAGGCGACAGGGAAGATCGGCTTATTCAAGATCGTTTCAGAAAGCGCAGTTGCTGCAGGAATTCGAAGAATTGAGGCAATTTCCGGAGAAGCAGCAGAGAATTATTACAAGAAAAAAGCCGGAAAGCTCGATCACATTGCAGAGCTGCTGCGCAACCCGAAGGATATCGTAAAGGCAATTGAGGATCTTCAAACGAAGAACAACCTACTTCAAAAAGAGCTCGACCAGCTTATGAAACAAAAGGCCTCAGGACTCAAGGACGAATTAAAGTCCAGGATCAAATACAATAACGGCATCAACTACCTGGGCGAGATCGTTGAACTGGATGGAGGTTCGATCAAGGACATTCTCTTCCAGCTTAAAGGTGAAGTAGCTAATTTCCTGGGTGTGATTGGTGGTAAGGACGGAGAAAAGTGCTCGATCAGCATCATCGCTTCAGACAGCCTTGTAAACGATAAGGGCATAAATGCAGGAAATCTGGTTCGAGAGGTCTCCAAGCTAATTCAAGGAGGCGGCGGTGGACAACCATTCTTCGCAACAGCAGGCGGAAAGGACGCTTCAGGATTGAAGGCCGCCATTGAAGAGGTCATGACGAAAGCAGGTATCTGATTGGAAAAGAACCGGACAGCTCTGCTCATTACCTATTACTGGCCACCAGCCGGTGGAGCAGGTGTTCATCGATGGTTGAGGATGTCGCAGTTTTTCAAGGAAAATGGTGTTGATCTTCATATATATTGTCCAAAAGATGCTACCTGGCCGCTTATCGATGAACAACTGAACGATGAAGTAAGTACTGAGCTGACGATCGTACGCCGCAAGATCTTTGAACCACATCGTTTTCTCGGTAAATCGAGCAATCCAAACAGAGGTGCAGGACTAACCCATTCCAAGAAAAAGGGCCTGGTCCAACGTTTCATTATTTGGGTGCGAGGCAATCTGTTCATTCCAGACTCGAGGGTATTCTGGATCTGCCCGAGCACCAGGTTTCTCAGTAAATATCTTCGGGCAAACCCTGAGATCGATACTGTGATCTCTACCGGTCCTCCACACAGCATGCATTTGATAGCACGCCGACTGAAAAAGAAGTTTCCACACCTCAAATGGACTGCTGATTTCAGGGATCCTTGGACTGAGATCGATTTTTACCATGAGCTGCTCCCCGGAAAATGGGCAGACCGTAGGCACCACCGACTTGAAAAAGCAGTGCTTACTGAAGCTGATCTTTTAGTAACGGTCAGTAATGCTTGTGCCGAAGGTTTGAGCAGGATAGTCAACAAGAAAGTGGAAGTAGTGACGAATGGTTTTATCTTCCCTGAATTCGACCCGCGAAGCATTCGTTTGGATGAGAAGTTCACAATCGCACACTTTGGCTCAATGCCGGCTTCACGCAATCCAGATGCACTCTGGAAGGCAATAGAACAGCTATTATCCGGTGACAAAGAATTCGAAAAACATCTTGAGGTTAAGCTAATCGGTTCGGTCGATTTCTCTATTCGTGAACAATTAAAACAGAAAGGACTAAGTACCTATATTTCGTTCATTCCATCTGTTGCACACTCCGAGAGTATCGGCATGCAACGCAAATCACAATTACTGCTGCTTGTCGCCAATAACTCCGGAAATACAAAAGGTATTCTCACCGGAAAGTTCTTTGAGTATCTGGGAGCAAAACGGCCGATATTGGCCATAGGTGAAAATGACAGTGATCTTGAAGTGGCAATGTCTAACACTGAGGCCGGTTATTTTGCTGATAATAAAGCAACAGAAGAAATTGTGAGCTACCTGGAGGAACGCTTTCAACTCTTTATTGAAGGAAAAAATTATCACCAGGCGAAAAATCTGGAAGTCTATTCCAGTCGTTCATTGGCAAAAAAGTTCATCGAATTACTTCCCTGATTGAACCGATCATTCCGTGGAATGTACCACGTATAAATTCTGAACCATGAAATTTTACGTAACCATAATCGGACTCTTTGTATGGCTGAACTCAGTTTGGGCTGAAAAAGATCTTTCACCCTCATATCAGATTGACAGTACACTATACAACGCTCAATTGAATGAAGGTGAAGCACTTTACTATTTCACCTTTCATAATCTTCCTTCCATGGCTTTTCGGGGAGGAAAGCAAACACCTATATTCTCGCATGTCATCACCTATGCCTACGATGGCAATAACTATACCTCAGCACTTAACAAAGAAAACCAACTCGAAATACGGGTCAAACCGGGCAACTATAGTTTTCAATTTTATTACAATAATCAACACGAGGAGATCTATACCGGAACAATTAGGTCAAAGTCACGTCACAGCACTTTTGTTAGTTGTTTCCTGCAACCTTCGGAACACAGAGTGGTCTGTGAGAAACCGGTGATCTATCTCTATCCGGAAAAGGAAACAGATGTGCATGTTGAAGTGGTCCCTAAAGGTTCCTTCACTTTTACATATCCGAACTATAAAAATGGATGGGATGTCACGGCTAGTCCCAATGGAGAATTGAATGTCGATGGGAAAAGTTTCAATTACCTTTTTTGGGAATCTGATCAGGTTTGGAACCCGCGATCCCAAGTGCTTTTTGAAGGCTCAGTTGTTGAAAGGGAAAACATTACACAATTCCTGGAAGATCGATTGGACGAATTTGGTTTGACCACTAAAGAAAAGGCGGACTTCATTACCTTTTGGGCACCTCGTCTCATGCGACATAATCTTTCCTTTATTCACTTTATGGTAAATGATGAAGCAGATGAATTCGCTGACTTGAAGATCAGTCCGGAACCTGATCACATCTATCGGATCTATATGATCAGTTATCCTATGGATGGAGCAGAAGATATCTCCAGTATTCCGCAACATTTAAACAAAATTGACCGATCAGGTTTTACAGTAATAGAATGGGGAGGAACAGAAATAGCGTTCCCGCAACCATAGAAATCTCTGGTGAATGCATGACAAAAGTCATGTTTTAGAAGTTCTGTAGTAAATAGATTTGAGTTCATGTTAATCTGTTATTATGGAACCAAAGAACACCATACTTCTCGTACCTGTAGATTTCACCCCGGCAGCATCAAGTGCAACCGACTTCGCTATTGATATGGCTAAAATGAGTGATGCAGAGATCATTCTCTTACATATCATCAAATCGGATCGTGACCGAAGAACAGCAGAAGGGGAAATGAAATTATTTTCTGAAAAGTATGCAAATAGCCACACTAAACTTCAAACCAAGGTTATAGAGGGCAGCCTTACGGAAGAAATTGAACAGGTTGCGAAGATCATGGGAGCCGACCTGATCGTGATGGGGACACATTGCATTACCGGTTTAGGAAAAATGTTCAGACGTCATGCATTCAATATCGTGGAGAATGTCTCTGTTCCATTGATCATTGTACAAAAGGAAACCACTTTCAAATCGATCAGAAAGATCATGATGACCGTTGACCTCGAGCGCGAAAGTGTTCAGATTATCACTATGGCAGCCAAGATCTGTAAACTTTTCAATGCTGAGATCGTTCTGGTAGCAAAAAGACAAACGGAATCTGAATTCAAACAACGCCTCAATGTGAACTTATTGGTTTGTGAGAAGATCCTCAGTGAAAAGAATATTGAATATAAGGTTGTGTTTGTGGAAGGGAACGATTTTTTAGCGGAGATCTTCGAATTGTGTTCGAAGGAAAATGCAGATTTGCTGGCAGCAACCTACTACCAACAGCACGTGCATATTTTCACTGAATCGTTCGTGCAGACGCTTGCTTACAATGACCTGCATATACCGCTTCTCACGATGGACGAAGAATCAACACATAGCGGGGGACAGTTCGGGGCAATGTGGGGATAGAATAATTACGAATGACTAATGACTAATGACCAATATTTAATAAAAGAACATTCGTAATTCGTAATTCGTAATTCGTAATTCGTAATTCGTAATTCGTAATTCGTAATTCGTAATTCGTAATTCGTAATTCGTAATTAATTTCAAGCCTTGGCCGGACGCGGATTGGCGAACATTCCAACATCTTGGCCAGTGATCTTATCTCCACAAAGGATGACCAAGCGCTCCACAATATTTCGGAGTTCACGAATATTTCCTGTCCAGTCGGTATTTTTTAGGGCTTCCAGCGCATCGTCCGTAAATGCCTTTCTCGCAACGCCATGTTCAGAACAAACCATTGTGAGGAAATGATCCGCCAGCAATGGAATATCATCTCTCCGCTCATTCAAAGAAGGCACATGGATTAGAATGACTGCAAGTCGGTGATAAAGATCTTCGCGAAAACGCCCTTCATCGATCTCTTTTCTAAGATCCTTATTGGTTGCAGCAAGAACGCGGCAATCGATCTTAATATCGCGTTCACCTCCTACCCGCTGGATCACGTTTTCCTGAAGTGCACGCAACACTTTTGCCTGTGCGCTTGCACTCATATCACCGATCTCATCCAGAAAAAGTGTACCCCCCGACGCAAGTTCAAATTTTCCTTTCTTGTCTTTCACTGCGGAAGTAAAAGCTCCTTTTTCATGCCCGAATAATTCACTTTCGATCAATTCAGAAGGGATAGCTGCACAGTTCACCTCAATAAAAGGTGCTTTTCTGCGATTCGAATTGTCGTGTAATGCACGAGCAACCAGTTCCTTCCCCGTACCATTCCCACCGGTAATGAGCACACGTGCATCCGAAGGGGCTACTTTTTCGATCATTTCCTTGATCTTCACAATTCCGTCGGATTCTCCTATGATGGATCCCCCCTTAAAACGACGAACAGTTGACTTCAGCTGTTTGGTTTCTTCAACTAAAATAGTGCGGTCTTTGGCATTCCTTATCGTTACGAGTATGCGGGACAGATCAAGCGGCTTCTCAATGAAATCGAACGCGCCTTTCTTTATCGCCTGAACGGCTGTCTCCACATTGCCATGTCCACTGATCATGATCACCGGACTATCCACTTTGGATTTCTGCAATTCGTCGAGCACATCCATACCATCCATTAGTGGCATTTTGATATCACAGAAAATAATGTCATAAAGTGTTGATTTTGCTTTTTCGACACCTTCTTTACCGTTCTCTGCCTCATCAACAGCAAACTCTTCAAATTCAAGGATCTCTCGCAATGCCCTACGGATCGCGCGTTCATCATCAATGATCAGGATCTTTCCCATGTTTTGTAGAATATTACGGTTAAAGATAAGAGAATTTGGTGGTTTGGCGATCCTGTTCAAAAGCCAGGTAGAATTCATACATCAAAAAAACGGGACGTTTCCGCCCCGCTCAATATACTTATCCGAAGTATTTTATTCTTTCTTTAATTCTTCACTAAGCACCAGCTCTCCGAAACGTTCGTAGTTGACCAACCATGCTGCAGCATTCTTCACATAACGACCCGTACCAGCAGTATCCCAATTGTAATAAAGGCGTGTAAATCCTCCATCGATGATCAGACGCTGTCCCTGATCCTCATAAATAGCGGTCACCACATTACCATCGGTTGACCAGATCAGTGGCTTCATTTTCTTCTGTGGATCATAGATTTGAGAAATCGTTATGCCTTCGTAAACGTATTCTAATCCGGTAGTGATCAAATGATCTTTCTGCATGCCCGACATACTCGAGTCCGTTTTGAATGTAACATTCTTCGCCCCCATGAAACCACCGCTCATGCTGACCCCAATCAATTTTTTGGCAAGAAAATTCGCATCAGCATGGTACGGATCATTATCGCCCCAAAGGTACACACCCTTTCCACTGTAGAAGAATCGTTTGATGACCTCTGCATGCTCATCATTCAGTAACTGTGTCGTCGAAGAGATCACCCATAATTGACAGGCTTTTGATAAGGACTCTTCCAACTCTTCGGGAGATGGAGGAACATTCATGTATCGGTAAACCGAGAAACCTTTTTCCTTAAGGGCTGCCTTGGGCTTCTCAAAGTCGAAATTCTCCCCGGTATAAAAATGCAAAACGACTATGGTCTGACCTTCGAAAGCACCGTCAACTGCAAGATCGTATTGATTTCCCCTAACATTTCCGAAATCATCTCTGTTTTCAACTGTCCTCTCCTCATATTCAATACGTTTTTCTCCGGTTGTGGGATCTAAGCGCTCTACAGTAACGCTTTCCGTTACAACACTTTTAGCGGCACACGCATTGTATTGTGCGTTCGCATAATACACAGTAGTAAACAGTGTTAAAATGGTTAAAGTGATCGTTTTCATAGCTATTTCAATTTACAGGTTAATAAAATCATTCTTATGTTGTCCATTCAATGATGGAGTACTAATCGTTTACTGGTCCAACGCTGGCCATTATAGTATTGCACAAAATAAACTCCATTGCTGTACAGGCTTACATCACATCGCGTGAGACCTTCCACCTCCAACTTCACTTGTTCCAATAGTTTTCCGTTGACATCGACGATAAAAACCTCTGTGATCTCTTTCGGACTCTTAATGTGGAAGATACCATTCGTCGGATTGGGATAAAGCACTATTTCCAGGTCGGCAATTGTTTCGGTCGTATCTATTTCACGATTCACAAACAATGTATCTTCTCTTCCATAAGGATTGTTTATCCTCAAATTGGTGTCTAGTTGATCGAGCTGTTCAGGTGTAATGAATTCATCACAGTCTGGTGTGATACTCATTGATCTTGCAATACGCACTAAGATCTCTCTAAAGGATTCAACCTTATATCCATCCGTACTTGGTTCAATATGATCACCTCCAACTCCGCTGTGACTGGTGAGAAAAGTATAAGTCCCGTTAGTGGCAAGTGCAATGCTTCTACACAAGAATTCTGTTGGTTTGTCGATACCTGAACAACCGATTGGGACGATCCTGATACCCAACTCAGCTGCCCTTTTCGTGGCTTCATTCAGCATGTTAAGATTTTCTTCTGCTCTGTGAGGCGGTGCATCGAGTAGCCAGAAAATAATCCGCGCCCGAGCTGAGGTGCTCCAGTTGAGCTTGTTGATTGCTTCCAACAAAGCCTCATCGGCAGCCTCCGGAAAGTCACCTCCCCCGCCAGCTTCATTGGCATTGATAAAACTTTTGACCAGCTCAGTCTTGTTACTAAAAGGGGCTTCACGGGTAATGTATTCATCGCCCTTATCGCGGTAGAAGACACTTCCCATGCGGACATTGATGTGCTCATTCTCGGTTGATATTTTCGATATTACATTATCGAGATCCAGTTTCAGATAATTGATCTCATCGCCCATGCTTCCGGTAGCATCAACCACGAAAGCAATATCCAACTGGTCAGCAACAGAGCATGGAACAGCAACCTCGAAACTGTTCACGCCTTCAGAAAACGAATGGATATTTTCAAACTTTTTCTCGAAATCTCCCACTTTAACAACTACACTTAAATTCCGGTAATTTAGATGAATGCTGTCCCTGATCCATAGCTCTGCCTTACCTGTATTGTCTGTTCTCGATGTCCAAAGAACCGCTCCGGAAACTCCTTCCAAATTGACTTCTGCGTCGATCAGAGGCATTCCGGAAGGAAGTTTGAGCTGAATACAGAATCGCTGAAGAAGTGTCGTGTTCCAGAACCCGGAATACACCTTAAACTCATTTGCAGTAAGATCATTCCACAAGTCCCATTTCGCAAAGTCATTCACTTCTCCAGCCGTGAGCACCCCTGATCTTAACTTCACAGATTCATTTGCATCAAGTGATCTCATCGTGTATTTTTCACTCACCTCATCTCGGTATGTACCTTCTACTGATCGGATTCGGCGTGATCTGGAATCATCTGCCTCAGTTAGTGATTCTGCAATAACGGGTGCGCCGATGGCTATCTTCTCATAGTTCTTAACGACTTCCTCTTTAACAAGAGCAATATTCACTTTGTTGTTAGAACCGTCTCCCGCATTAACCGAATTCATTTCAGAAATAAATCCATCTGCGATCGTGAAGATCTTCACCCTTCCCGGTTTTGTCTTGAAGCTGAAGTTTCCTTTTTCATCGGGAGTGATGTAGGTTGTATCCATTTCTTCAACAACCATCAGCTGGACATTTTTCATTGCTTTCTTTGATTCGTTGTCGTACACATTGCCTGCGAAATTTGCCTGTGCGAAGGCAAGGGAAGATTGAATTAAAAACACCAGTAAATAGAGATTCCTCATAAGTCTCAATTCAAAAAATTAATGAACGAAGCCCTATACAAGCATTGAATGTTTTGGTTCAATAGATCCAAAAAATAATGAATTGAATGAATATCAAGCAATGCAGAATCCCATATTTATTCTTTTACTTCAGGAAAAGTGCAAGTGAATAAAAGGATAAAAATCGTCTGAAAACACTGGAAAAACATAAGGTTCATTGAACGATTTGTCGACCATTGATCAGATACATTTACTAGGGAATAGCGTCAAAAAAGTGCGCCTTCTTTCAGGGAGCATGGTGAGATCAGGATCTTGCTCACTCCAAGCTTTTTAATAACCCATCTTGTTTTTACGGCTGCAATGGGCGCCATTTTTTTTCGGATAGGAATGATCCACGGATTGCGATCTCGATCTTCCTGGGTAGAAGCCAGGATCTCCTCCAAACTTTTCATCAGTTCATCAAAAGGAACATTTACAGAATGGATATTTTCCGGGAAGGGTTCGAAGTGAACCAGCTCGTAAAAGGTTTCAAAGCTGCCTGAAGCACCAATCAGCAGATCCGCTTGTCTTCCATCAAAGAAACCATCGCTCTGAATTTCAAGCCAATTTTCGATCTGCACAATATCGGAAGCAGAAAGTGGATCTGATGTATTAAAATGCTGATAGATACGGGAAACACCGACATCGAGCGACGTCATATCCTGTATACCGTTCCTGTCAGCAAAAATGAACTCGGTACTTCCACCGCCAATGTCCATGATTACTCCCGGCTCTCGAAAATCATAGGACCATCTCACTCCATGATAAATGAGCTCTGCTTCTCTCAATCCGTTCACGATCTCTATATTGATACCAAGATTGTGCGCCTCTGCAATGAACTCCGCAGAATTAGAAGCACTTCGTAAAGCGGATGTGCCTAAAGCCCGAATCGAGGTAACTGCCAATTCTTCGCATTTTTGCTTGAAATGTCTGAGCGCCCCGATACCTCTTTGAAAGGCATCTTCGGATAAAAACCCTTGATTGATTCCACCCATTCCCAATGCTACACCATCCTTTTCGGAATGGATAATGGTGAAGCTACCATCATTCAAGTCGGCAACCAGCAGGTTGAACGTATTCGTTCCCAGATCGATAACGGCTTTTCTCATTTAACTCTTTCTCAACCACATAAGTAAAGTAGAGAGCCGAACCCGATGACCAAATTGGAGGATACCATTCTTGTAGAGTCTCCCTGCCACAATTAACATTCCAGTAGCAGACAATATGAGTACGAGCAGTGCAAGATAGATCTGATAACTTTCTCCGGAACCATAGCCGTAAGCCAGCTTTACCATTACAACCACAGGTGCAGTAAATGGAACGTATTGAAGCCACTCAGCCATGGATGAATCGGGATTCTGCATAATGAAGTAGCCGGCGTACAGAGAGGCTATTAGGATAAAAATTACCGGCAGGACGAATTGC
>JBKCAB010000833.1:0-724 GCA_046307935.1 Bacteroidota bacterium
TATTGTGGTTATCCTGCTAATATACGGGTTCTGGCCCGGGGGATCAAACCCCTCATCTGAAGCCAGAAATTATTCAGACTTGAAAAATGAGAATATAGACATCCAAAACATAACTGATTCGAAATCCTTAGATTCATCAATATCCAATGAAATAAAGATTGGTTCACAAGTTTGGATGAATAAAAATCTGAATGTAGCCTACTTTTTAAACGGTGATGCGATTCCTGAGGCAGGAACAATAGAAGATTGGGATCGTGCGATTGAAAACCAGAAGCCGGCTTGGTGTTATTATGATTTTAGTGAACAAAATGGCAAATCCTTTGGGAAAATTTATAATTGGTTTGCTGTAAATGATCCGCGCGGACTTGCACCTGAAGGATGGGTTATTCCTGACGAAAACGATTGGAACACACTAATTCATGAAGTAGGCGGTGAATCAAACGCTGGAGCTAAATTAATGGATAGTAAGTTTTGGAACGACCAAAATAGGGATGAGACCAATGAAAGTGGTTTCTCCGCTCTGCCGGGAGGAATTTTGCAAGGTGGATTTGATTGGATTTATAATGCTGGTTATTGGTGGTGTAGCTCAACAGATGATGAAGGCCCTGTACAATTTCACATACTGCAACATGATTCTGGAATTGAAGTATCTGTATCATGGGAAAATATGAATTTTGGAACAGGATTGTACGTTAGATGTATAAAAAATGAATAGAGCTTCTTT
>JBKCAB010000834.1:0-311 GCA_046307935.1 Bacteroidota bacterium
GCTGATACCGGGTTCCAATCGTTTGATCAGTGGACGTGAAGATGGATTTATCCGGATCTGGGATGTGGGTACAGGAACCTTACAAAAAGAGCTCAAGACCGATGTCGGAGCGGTCAACGGCTTTGCACTTGACCCCTTTGAGCACTATGTATTCTTTACAGGGAGCAAGCAGAAAAAGACAGGAATTCTCGACCTGGTGAACCTGAACCTGCTTAAAAGCAAGCTACTCACTACAGGAAGTGCAACAGGAGTGGTGTATGATCCTGTTTTTCATTTACTCAAGGTTGCCGAGGCGGATGGAAGTTTATCTG
>JBKCAB010000835.1:0-2141 GCA_046307935.1 Bacteroidota bacterium
GACGGTGACCGTTGAATACGGTTCTGTGCCGCTGAGGTGCGCACTACAGAAAAACTCTGCGCAGCTGAATTCACAGAAATGGCGCTGTTCGATTCAAACTTATCCTGCAAGACTGGCGACTCCGAACGCGACACGTTTTTAGATCTTTTTGAGCTAGGTACAGCCTCTTGTACTTCTTGCATTCTCATTTCAGGGACCAACGTATCAAACATCTCTTCAGCAGCCCCCGGAGATACGCTGTTTTTACTGCCGCTATTATTTTGCTCAGGAATGTTGTTCTGTCCCAAACAAACAGAACTTAGCATCATGAAGACGAGAAAAAGACTTCTCATTTTAATTGATTTTAGACCGCTGTACAGACCAAATATACAACCGTTCAACAGGAATTGAACTTTTTTCCAAAAAAGCATGATTACGGATCAATTTTCCGCGGCGAACAAAAACTTGTTTGGAGATACAAGTTGAGTTTTAACGGCATACATGACTATTCCAGCGGTGTTCTTTACACCAAGTTTAGCCATGATATTCTTGCGGTGTGTATTGATCGTGTGATTACTAAGGAACAAAAGATCGGCTATTTGTACATTCGTATTTCCTTCGGCAATCAATTTGATGATCTCATTTTCTCTTTCGGATAGCAGGATCGGTTCACAGCTAAATGAATCGAAATCGACGTCATTGACATCGATGGAAGAACGTTGAATTGTTTCCAAGATCTGACCACAAAAGAATTTATTCCCTCTGAATGTTTCTGTGACAGCATTCTGGATTTCGGTAAGATCACAATCCTTTTTGACGTAACTGGTCACGCCTGATCGAAGCGCACTCACCAGCGTTTGAGCCGACTGATCTGGAGTAATGGCCAAGAATTTTACACCTTTGTGTTTTTGGAGAACCTTTGGAATTACATCGATATCAAATCCAGGCGCAGTATAATCGATGACAACCAACGATGCACCAAAATTACTGACCTGATCGAGCAGTTCCTCATTATCCCTTGCCTCACCCACTATCTTGTATCCGCTGGATGAATTCAAGACCGCACGTAGCCCTACACGAACAAGATCGTTGCTATCAGCAAGAATGACATGCATCTTATTTAGAATAATTTTAAACAAAGTTAATAGCTGTCCTCAAATAACGCTACTTAGGCAGCATAACTTTTTCAACACAATTTAACTAAAAGAAAAAGCCCGGAATTGTCCGGGCCAAATCAATATGCTTCATCTTTTGATCAACGTGTAAAGAGCATCTCTCTGAACTTTGGTAAAGGCCACATTTCGTCATCGATCAGCAACTCCAGCTTGTCGGCATGGTAACGGATCTCATCAAAATGAATTCTGACTTTATCGCAGTAAGCCTCAGCTTTGGCTTCCGCATCGTGTTCGATCTTATTGGCTGCCTTGCGCTCCATCAACATGTGGTCTGCTGCATGCTTCATTTTATTCAGATGGACAGAGATACGCTGGATCAGTTCAATTTGACCTTTTGCTGCTTCCTTTCCGGCCTTTGATCCCAACACATCGATTAGTCCCTGCACATTGCTGATGAGCTTGTTCTGATATTCAACAACAGCCGGCAGAATCATTGAATTGACCACATCCCCCATGATGCGGGCCTCGATCTGGATCTTCAGGATGTAGCTTTCAAATTCGATCTCTTTTCTGGCTTCCAACTCACGCGGAGTAAGAACAGCCATTTCATCGAACAATTTAACCACCTGCTTATCTCCCCACACCTTCAATGCACGTGGTGTATCCTTCAGGTTGCGTAATCCCCTCTTTTCGGACTCTTTTCTCCACTCCTCACCGTATCCATTTCCTTCGAAACGGATCTTCTTCGATTCCTTGATCAGCTTCTGGAGCTCTTTCAATATCGCTTCATCTTTCCCTTCTCCTTTAGCAATTCGCACAGCGACCGATTTCTTGAATTCACGGAGGTGTTTCGCCATGATGGTATTCAGAACGATCATGGCCGATGCACAGTTCGCCGATGACCCCACTGCACGGAACTCAAATTTATTTCCAGTAAATGCAAACGGCGAAGTTCGGTTACGATCTGTATTGTCCAGCATGATCTGCGGAATCTTCCCGATATTCAGCTTCAGCTCAGTCTTATCTTCCGGGGTCATTTTTCCAGAC
>JBKCAB010000836.1:0-11676 GCA_046307935.1 Bacteroidota bacterium
CAGTAAATGATCCTGTTACAGCGGCTGTGACTCCGGCAGACGTGTACACATTCTCTCCGGCATCTGCAAAGTCCATGTCCTTGTTGTAATCGATGTACACTTTGAAGTATTCTGTGTAGGCAGTGCTTGCAAATCCCGGGGTCAAAGTAATGGAGTAAGGCGCTCCTGTATTGATTGATGTAGTGAGGTTAGTAAAATTTCCATATCCTCCCGAACTTGCTGTGGTGGTATTGTTGATCGTGTTCAGCTGAACACGGTTAATGTATTCATACGACGTATTTGCGCCATTTGATGCACAATAAGTAGGCGTTGAGCTCCCTGAACCACTGCAACCGGATGATGTTTTAAGGCTGGCACGTGCACCACCTGTAACGAAAAGCGCTTGCATCCTT
This sequence comes from Bacteroidota bacterium, assembly GCA_046307935.1. Lineage (GTDB taxonomy): Bacteria > Bacteroidota > Bacteroidia > Flavobacteriales_D > Crocinitomicaceae > M0103. Next base: position 393 of record JBKCAB010000836.1, read on the forward strand.
GACTTTTGACCACTGGTGAACATGTACATGCATGCATCATCCGTATAATCCATATAATTCATTGTCATTTCAGCGCTTGTTCCGCAGGAGTTAGCCTTTGGGTAAGCCGGACAACCGGAATTACTTGTCTGGTGGACCGGCGTGTCCGACACCAGGTCACTACCACAACTGGCATCCCCCCAAATGTGACGAAGATTTAGCCAGTGTCCAACCTCGTGGGTTGCCGTTCTGCCCTTATTGTATGGTGCCTGTGCAGTACCATTTGTTCCGAAAGCCGTGTAGTTGATCACCACACCATCCGTAGCGGCTGCTCCACCAGGGAACTGGGCATATCCAAGTAGCCCTCCTGACAGATTACAAACCCAGATATTCAAATAACTTCCGGCAGGCCATGCTGTGCTTCCTCCTTGGGCATCATACTTCATGGCATCATTGGCAGAAAAAGCCGTTACACTGGTTTGCCTGCGGATAATACCCGTTGTAGAAGTGCCATTAGGGGCAACTGTAGCGAGACAAAAATTAAGCTCGGCATCAGCGGACACTCCAGTGAAAACAGATGGTATGAGTGATGCATCTGCATTGAGTTTGCGAAAATCGTTGTTCAGCACTGTCAATTGCGACTGGATCTGAGCATCGCTTACGTTCTGAGCGCTTGTATTGTAAAGCACATGCACAACAACCGGTATGGTAATAACAACCTTCTCCTGATTAACCTGCCCTTTGTTGATCGCTTTTTGCGTAAAGGTTTCGATATCCGACAGTCTTGACCCGTACTCGGGGTCTTCCTGAAGGAGTCGCTCATGGTTGTCCATCGTATGGCATGAACGCTGTGCATTGGAGAAAAGTGCACAAAATACTACACAGAAAGAAATAAGGATTTTTCTCATTGTATTTGGGTTATAATGTCTTAGCAAACGTAAAATTAACTGACTTTTTTAACCAAACAAATGGCCTGAACATCTTTTTTTAACACTTCTTCCTTAACACACTTCGCAATCTGTCTGACAAGCCATTGCACAAACAATGAGAAAGGTAGTATTACTGCATCGTGTCGGCACTGTAACCGTACACAGCCGGGTTCTTACCTCCCATTGGGCGTATGTACGATGAAAGCTGACCACGATGGTGAATTACATCAAAAAGGAAGAACCACATGAGGTTAGCACGTGGCATAGTGAGTATAGGATTACCGGCTACGAGGAGCTCTACTGGCTCTTCGTTCCATTTCGAATCACTGTAGGTTGTCAGGGTACTTATGGCTTTCTCCCATTGTTCTTTGAGTTGATCTGCACCATCCTGAGAGGATGTGAACGGCATGACCAGACACTCATCGCATGTATTGTTATTCAATATCACATTAAAATCCAGCGCATGGGCTATGATGTGTTCAGCGATCTCGTATGCGCTTCGGTTTATTTCGTGTGGTTTATACGAAATCTTATCAAAAGGCAGTGCCGCGATAATATCATAAGTTGCCTTTAGCTCGTTCTGGAGGCATCCAATAAAAAATTCCTTGTTTGTCATGTTTCAAAATTTAGGGTAAAAATAGTTAATTTTACCGCAAAGTTTACTTCTCAAAACCCCAAGATTCAATTGATCTTTCAGAACTTCTCAAATTTGATAACCCTGCACAGATCTTTGATCCTGAAATTTTATTTACATCAGAATTTCAATCATGCTTGAGCCCCAGATACCTGACAATGAGGCTGAACGCCTGAAAGCATTGGAAAGCTATGCCATACTGGACACGCTTGAAGAATCCGATTTTGATGACATTACCCGGCTTGCAGCCCAAATTAGTGGTAAAAAGATCGCCCTGATCAGTCTTGTTGACCGCGATCGTCAGTGGTTCAAGGCAAAACATGGGCTGGCGGCAAATGAAACCCCCAGATCCGTTTCTTTCTGCGGACATGCCATCAATACTCCTCAAGAGCCGTTCATTGTGCCTGATTCAAGTACTGACGCCCGATTTTCCGATAACCCGCTGGTTACGGGAGATCCTCACGTCGCTTTTTATGCCGGTTTTCCGATAAGCGATACCGAGGGCTTTACGCTGGGCACCCTCTGTGTGATCGATGACAAGCCCGGCGAGATCACACCAGAACAACAAGAAGCACTTGCGATACTTTCCAAAAGTGTTATGAATCTGTTATCCCTGCGCCGGAAGAATTCGGAGATCGCAAAGGAAAAGAAGCTGAGCGAAAAGGCGCTGCAAGATCTCGAAATCATTTCTCGCTTCCCTGATGAAAATCCAAATCCTATCTTACGGGTTGACTATTACAGTAGTTTGAAATACACCAATGCGGCTGCTAAAAACAACTTCTTACCTCTGATTAGTGTGGAAGACGGTGTAATCAGGGAATCCATACTTACAAGAGCCATTAACGAATTGATCGAAAATGATTTAGATCAATCACATGTTGCCATTGAGAAGAACGGTAACTATTTCGATATCAATCTTGTGAACCTAAGAACACATCAATACATCAATCTCTATGTTTATGACAAGTCCAAGGTCATGAATGAAACGATTGAAATGAAGACGTTCTATGAAACCATACTCGATTACTTTCCAATCGATATTGGTGTATTCACTTCCGAACATGTATATCTCTATGTGAACAAAGAAGGAATCAAGAATGATGAGATCCGTCGCTTTATGATCGGTAAAACGGATTACGATTATTGTGACTTTAGGAATGTTTCATACGAGATGGCCGATAGGAGAAGGGCTTTATTCAATCAGGCAAAAACCGAAAATCGGATCATTTCTTGGGAAGAAGAATTTAAACTTCCGGATGGTGAAATCAAAGTTGTACAGCGCCAATACTCGCCCATTTTAAGCCAAGAAGACTCCGTAAAATACATGGTTGGATATGGCCTCGACATTTCGAGTCTAAAAAAAACACAACAAGAACTGAATGTTCAGCTCAATTTCATGCAGCTGCTATCAGAGATCGGTCAAGATTTCGTTGGTGTGAAGGATGCCGGTTTTGATCAGATCGTTCAAAGAAATCTGGCAAGGATAGGAACCTATATCGGGGCACAACGTGTTTACTTCTACACCTACAACTTTCCCCAAGAACAGATTGAGTTAAAGCATGAGTGGAATATAGACCGATTGGTGAAATTATCTCACAAACACCGTTATATTTCCTTAGCTGTATTTCCTGAATGGCGTGTTGGTCCACACTTAAAAAATGACCCCGTACTCATTCATGACACGAATCTATTGGAGGAAGGCATATACAAAAATGAACTGATCGAGCTATCGGTAAAGTCATTTTATTCTTTTCCCTGTATCAACAACAATTCCTGTTTTGGTTTCATTGGCGTAGATTTTACTGAAGAACCACGATCACCAACAGATCTTGAAATGCTATTACTGAACCTGTTCTCCCAAATATTGAGTAACAGCTACATGAGTATCGAACACATCAAGGAGATTCAATCAAATAACACATTGATCTCCAAGATGAATGAAGATTTGGAGACAAAGATCATTGAAAAAACATCCGAAAATCAAGAACTGACACAAAAGATCTCCAATTTGGACAAAATGGCCATGATCGGAGAATTGACATCCAATATCGCACATGACCTCAACACCCCTATCGGGTCTATAAAGGCCGCGTCAGAAAGTGTAACTTACGCACTCGAAAGGTTGTTCTCTACTGTTTTGGGTAAATGCACTGCCGAGCAGATCGCATGGGTTTATTCCCGAAAAATCGACGCGATCAATATTTCGGTGAGTATATTGGACGCCATGAAAGAGAAAGAACAATGGAAAAAATTGTTCGAAGAAGTTTACTCATACAGAGATGCTGATCAGAAGCTTATCATTGACGGTATAGTCAGAAATCGAATACTTCCGGAGGATGCTGAAACAGTTCGCTATATTCTGGAGCAGCCAAACAAAACGGAGCTGCTTGAGCTCATGTATCATACCCTTGTCGTAAGAACCTTCAATGATTCCATTCTTTATTCTGCTGAAAGAGCTACCGATGTGATCAAAAACCTAAGGTTTTACATACGCGAAGGCAAGAAAGAGTCTCAGGAGGAAATTGACATTGAAGATAGTATTCGCACAGTTTTACGTGTTTTCCAACATGAGCTAAACAAAGGTGTTAAGGTTCACCTGAACAAAATACACCCCCTTAAGGTGCGCTCATACGAAGCAAAACTATATCAGCTATGGGCCAATATTCTCAAAAATGCAATCGACGCTATGGGCGGAAAAGGAAACATTTACATCACTCTGTATAAAGAAGATGATAAAAACCACATCACCATAGCCAACGACGGCCCAAGAATTCCAGATAACATTCTTCCGAGTATTTTCAATAAGTTCTTTACGACCAAAGACCGAACATCTGGCACCGGTCTTGGTTTGAACATCGTTAAGGAGATCATGGATGAACATAACGGAACCATCGTTGTTAACTCCTCAGATGAGGAAACTATTTTCCATTTCGTATTCAACTAGTTGAAAAAGATGAAATACGCCATAATTTGTGTGGATGATGAACCTGTTGTTGTAGATCTGCTTCGCTTTCAGCTCAGCAAATTATTCAACACAGAATCTGTTGCCATAGAAACATTTACAGATCCTAAAGAAGTAGCGGGAGGTATTACGGACTTATTGAACTTCGGTATCGATGTTATATTCTTGGTTGTTGATTATCAAATGCCCGATATGACCGGTGTGCAGCTGATCCGATCAATCCATTCTAAGCATCCTAAGGTCAAATTCTTCATGGTTTCAGGCCAGGCCAACACCCTGCTTGTGCAGCAACTTATGGAAGAGGGGTTGCTCGAAAAATTCATTGCAAAACCATGGTCCGAGGCTGAGCTCGCGGACGCGGTAAAAGTGTTTATCGATAAATACCCGGAATAATACCGTTTTTATCTGTGATTGGCCAGAAGCCAGGTCAGCAGACATGACACGCCTCGAACAAATCGGTACATGATTTATTGGCTCTCTGACTGTTTCAAAATTCCATGAGCAACTGTGCTTTAATAGCGATCGATGTCCGCTTGAGCAAAACAGCAAAGTTCCTTTCACCATTCAGAACTTACCCCGCATCAACAGAATAAAGTCCCATATATGACTGGTACGCTGATACTATCCAGAACACATCTCACATGCGTCCGGATTATCCAGTGAGCATGCTATCGCCGCTTGCTGCTCTTCGATGGTCTGGGCGGCCGGCTGTTCTGCGACAGTCTTATCTACTGTGAACTTGATCGCATCTGTAGCGGCTTTGGTTCTCAGATAATACATCCCTGTCTTTAGTCCTTTCTCCCATCCATAGAAGTGCATTGATGTAAGCTTACCGAAGTTTGCATTCTCCATGAATATATTGAGCGACTGTGATTGACAAATATAGGCTCCACGATCAGCCGCCTGATCAATGATCGCTTTCTGAGAGATCTCCCAAGCTGTTTTGTAGAGTTCTTTCATGTATTGCGGAATCTCGCTGATATTTTGGATCGATCCGTTGTGTGTCATGATCTTCTGACGCATGTCCTTGTTCCAAAGACCTTCCTTAACAAGGTCCTTCAGCAGATGCTTGTTGACGATGATGAACTCGCCAGACAGCACTCGACGCGTATAGATGTTGGATGTATAGGGCTCGAAACATTCGTTATTACCCAAGATCTGCGCTGTAGAAGCCGTCGGCATTGGTGCTAACAGAAGAGAGTTGCGAACACCGTATTTTTTCACTTCTTCCTTCAACACATCCCACTCCCAGCGCTTGCTGCCTTCCACGCCCCACATATCGAACTGGAAAATGCCTTTTGATACTGGAGAACCTGCAAAGGTCTCATACGGGCCATGCTCCTTTGCGAGATCCTTGGAAGCTGTCATTGCTGCATAATAGATGGTGGCAAAGATCTCACGGTTTAGGTCTCTTGCTTCTTCTGATTCGAATGGGTAACCCATCATGATAAATGCATCTGCGAGTCCTTGTACACCTAGACCTATTGGACGGTGACGCATGTTTGATCTTCTCGCCTCTTCTACAGGGTAGAAATTCTCATCAATAATCTTGTTCAGGTTGACTGTAGCCTGATAAGTTACTTCGAACAATTTATCATGGTCAAAGGCCTTTTCCTCTGTAACAAACTTTGGAAGTGCCAGCGATGCAAGATTACATACAGCGATCTCATCCGGTGCAGTATATTCTATGATCTCAGTACACAGATTAGATGACTTTATCGTGCCCAGATTTTGCTGATTGGATTTAGCGTTGGCAGCATCCTTATACAGCATATATGGCGTTCCCGTTTCGATCTGGGATTCGAGGATCTTGAACCAGAGATCTTGCGCTTTTACAGTCTTTCGACCTCTTCCTTCGTTCTCATATTTAGTATACAATGCCTCAAATTCCGCACTGTGTGTTTCCGACAATCCGGGACATTCATGCGGACACATCAGTGTCCAGTCACCATTTTCTTTCACACGTTTCATGAACAGATCCGGAATCCATAATGCATAGAAAAGATCGCGTGCACGCTGCTCCTCTTTTCCATGGTTCTTCTTTAGCTCGAGAAAATCGAAAACATCTGCATGCCACGGTTCGATGTAGATCGCGAAAGAGCCTTTACGTTTCCCTCCACCCTGATCCACGTAACGGGCTGTATCATTGAAAACACGAAGCATCGGTACGATACCGTTCGATGTTCCGTTCGTTCCCTTAATATACGAACCCGTTGCACGGATATCGTGAATAGCCAAGCCGATTCCACCTGCAGACTGTGAGATCTGAGCGCAGGATTTCAACGTATCATAAATTCCACCGATGCTATCTTCTTTCATTGTCAACAGAAAGCAAGAAGACATTTGTGGCTTGGGCGTTCCTGAATTGAACAGGGTAGGAGTAGCATGGGTAAACCAGCCCTCTGACATTAAATTATAGGTTTTAATGGCCGCATTGATATCGTGTTTGTGTATCCCCACAGCAACGCGCATCAGCATTTGTTGCGGACGCTCAGCGATACGCCCGTTCAGCTTCATCAAATAGGAACGCGTCAGTGTTTTGAACCCGAAGTAGTCATAACGGAAATCGCGATCATAAATGATGCTTGAATCGAGTATCTCACGGTTATCCTGGATGATCCGGTAAACATCTTCAGCGATCAGTGCCGCATTTTGTCCTGTTTTCGGATCAATGTAAGTGTACATGTCCTCAACAACTTCCGAGAAGGTCTTTTTCGTCTCCTTGTGCAGGTTCGAAACGGCGATCCTTGAAGCAAGCAGCGCATAGTCAGGGTGGTCTATGGTCTTTGCTGCAGCAACTTCAGCTGCAAGATTATCCAGCTCGGTTGTTGAAACACCGTCATAGATCCCTTCGATCACTTTCATTGCCACCACTTCAGGAGTGACCAACGGATCGAGGCCATAACACATTTTTACCACCCTTGCTGTGATCTTATCGAACTTGACGACTTCTTTTCTGCCGTCTCTTTTAACTACATACATGAGCTCAGATTATTTAAATAGTAATAGTATTGTTGTTGTCAGAATTCCTCATCGAGACTAAAGGTCTGGTTCTCGCGGCCTGCGAGTACGCCTGCCTTCTGGTATTCTCCTACTCGTTTCTCAAAGAAGTTTGATTTACCCTGAATTGATATCATATCCATGAAATCAAAAGGATTACTCACATTGTACACCTTTTCATTGCCCAGCTCGACCAACAAACGATCCGCAACGAATTCGATGTATTGAGACATCAGGTCGCTGTTCATTCCGATCAGCTTCACCGGCAACGCATCTGTAACAAATTCTTTCTCAATGGCTACCGCGTCAGTGATGATCTGTCGCACTTGCTCCTTCGGCAGCTTGTTGACCAGGTACTTGGTGTAGAGCAGACACGCAAAATCACAATGCAGGCCTTCATCGCGGGAAATCAACTCATTCGAAAAGGACAGTCCCGGCATCAGTCCGCGCTTCTTCAACCAATAAATGGAGCAGAAAGACCCTGAGAAGAAAATCCCTTCAACTGCTGCAAAAGCCACTAAACGCTCAGCGAAAGAGCCCTGCTCGATCCATCGAAGTGCCCATTCTGCTTTTTTACGCACACAGTCAAGTGTGTCGATAGCATTGAAGAGGTGATTCTTCTCTGCTGAATCTTTGATGTACGTATCGATCAGCAACGAATAGGTTTCTGAATGGATGTTTTCGATCGCGATCTGGAATCCATAGAAGAACTTAGCCTCGGTATATTGCACTTCTGAAAGGAAGTTTTCGGCAAGGTTCTCATTCACGATACCGTCGGAAGCAGCAAAGAATGCCAACACGTGTTTAATGAAATGACGCTCGTCATCATTGAGTTTATTCTCCCAGTCGATCAAGTCAGGAGAAAGGTCGATCTCTTCAGCTGTCCAAAAGCTGGCCTCTGCCTTCTTGTAGAACGCCCAGATCTCGTCATGCTGGATCGGAAAAAGAACGAACCTGTTCTTGTTCTCTTCAAGTATGGGTTCAGTAATATGTGCCATTTCGTTCGCTTTTAAAGTATATCATCCCTGCGGTGAAAAAGATACACTCTTTCACCTCTTTGTTCATCCTGTAAACTCTTTGTTTCCTCGCTGTGAGAAATCCGCTTTGTAAACAACTGGATTTCGTTATTTGAGGCATACAAAAGTTGTCAAAAAACTCACCTTTCGCAATTAAAGAAATTCACAAAGACTTAATGTTATTAACATCCGTTTTATGAAGTCCTTTAAACTTGAAGTCTGCCGACTTTATCAACACGTAAAACAAAAATATTCACAGACAAAAGGTTGTTTTCTGTCGATAAATTTTTATTTCCCGATAAATCCCCTGGCAGTAAAGCAGTTCAAAGTCGGTTCTACTAAATTACGATAGAAACGATGGGTGCAGGTGGATAGATTTTCGTTATTTTGAACAAGTTCTTGTCAATATTCCAGCAACCCAACAGCCTATAAGGATGGCAGCTAAAAATCCACTAAAAATTTGGTTGAGATACTACCGTGATCTTGTTCGGCTCATTTACCCTGAAAACTGTATCGTTTGCGAAACAGAGTTGACGGTAGAAGACAGCTGTTGCTGTGGATTCTGTATCATGGAACTGCCCTACACCTACTATGAACGATTCACGGAACCCACTGCGCTCGACCAGTTATTTTGGGGCAGGGTTCCAATCGAAATGACCTTCTCGCTCATGTACTTTGAAAAAGGTTCGGCTTCTCAAAAGATCCTTCACGAGCTAAAATACGGCAACAATTCGAAATTAGGCATCCGCATGGGCAACCTGATCGGCGAGCAGATCAAACACACGTCTGCTTTTAATACCATCGAACTACTGATCCCCGTGCCAATACATCACCGCAAAAAATTCACCAGAGGCTACAATCAAAGCTGCCTGCTTGCTAAAGGCATCTCACAGACAGCGGGTATTCCTTTGAATGAGCGCATTATTCAAAAGAATGAACATACTGCCAGCCAAACTCGTAAGGGCCGCTTCCTTCGTTGGGACAATGTCAAGGAGCAATTCAGCATCAAAGAGCCGCTCAACGAACAGGTTAGGCATGTTGCCTTCGTGGATGATGTGATCACAACAGGTGCCACTCTGGAATCACTCATACGTGTCTTTCAGGAAAAATATCCCGACATTCACGTCAGTGTTATAAGTCTTGCCGTTACAAAATGAATGCGAAAAAACAGTACCTCGTGGTTGGTGGTGGAGTCGGTGGACTTTTCCTTACTCATCAACTCTGTGAGGAAGGTCATCACGTGACATTAATTGACAGGGGAACGAACAAAAGCTCCGTAATAGCCGCAGGGTTGATCAATCCATTGGTGTTCCGCAGGATGACCAAGTCCTGGCGAGCAGATGAGCTGATTCCTTTCGCAAGCAATGTATATCGGTTATTGGAATCGGCAACCGGTGTATCCTTTTTTCATTCCATCACCATCCGACGTTTTTTTTCTTCGGAGCAGGAACGCAACTTCTGGTTGGAAAAACAGCATCTCCGGGAGTTTGAGCATTACATGGAACCATTATCTGAGGAGGATCTTGGCTTTTCTTCTTTTGAGCTTAAGAATGATTTTGGTTCCGGTCGTGTGAAAGGAGCGTATTGGGTGAACACATCTTTATTCATTGAGTCTGTATGGAAACATCTTGCCAAACGCGCCGAAGTAATCACGGGCGAATTCGAATATGCCCAGTTGAATGCCGAAAGAACCGAATACCAACATAAAAAGTATGACGGTATCATCTTTTGTACGGGACATGAAAATTCCGATAATCCACTCTTTTCATTTCTCCCTGTTCAAACAACAAAAGGTGAGATTCTTACAGTGGTGAGCGAAGATCTGCCGTCCGACTTTTCTATCAACCGAAAGTGTTTTGTTCTTCCCACGGGTGATGGTCATTTCAGAGTTGGCGCCACCTATGTGTGGAACACGAAAGATACTCAACCTACCGCTGAAGGCAGGGAGGAAATCCTTCAAAAGCTCAAAGTACTCAGTCCGACTGTTCCATCAGTAGTTGACCATCAGGCAGGTATACGCCCCACTTCACCGGACCGGAGACCGATCATGGGTCGGCATCCGGAACACCACAACATCTTCCTGTTCAACGGGCTTGGCACCAAAGGATATATGATCGCGCCTTTATTGGCTTGTGAATTAACCGCTCTTATTTGCAGGAAAAAAGAGCTTTCACCGGAGGTGGATTTAAAGCGTTTTCTCAAATAATTGGCACTTGTCAGATCTCATCTTATCGAAGATGAATCCTTTCTTCGTAAATTTGAAGTTATAAATCACAATCCTATGTATCCACCGGAATTAGTCAAACCAATGAAGGAAGACCTGACAAATGCAGGCTTCAAAGAATTAACAAACAGCCAGGAGGTTGATCAGCTTATTGAAACCACAAAGGAACCAATGCTGATCGTTGTCAACTCGGTGTGCGGATGTGCCGCCGGAAACATGCGTCCCGGAGTGAAGCTATCCTTAAAAAATGAAAAGACTCCAGCCGTGCTTGCCACTGTATTTGCAGGGGTTGACCAGGAGGCTACCGCACAGGTGAGAAAATATTTTTTACCTTATCCTCCATCTTCGCCCTCTGTGGCACTTTTTAAGGATGGGCGTCTTGTTCATTTCCTTGAAAGACATCATATTGAAGGTGTCAGTGCTCAGATGATCGCAGAAAACCTTTCTGCGGCGTATGACGAGTTCTGTTCTTAACGATGCAAAAGAAAAAAGGGGGCCGATAAGCCCCTTTTTTTATCTTTAGGAAACATTACTCAGATC
>JBKCAB010000837.1:0-6953 GCA_046307935.1 Bacteroidota bacterium
CTTCATCGTAGATAATGAAAGTCTCAGCAACTGCAAGCGCGACATCATGACACAAGTTAGGATTATTACTTCTGAAAGTTACCTGAACAGTTTTTGCAACAGGATCTATCGGGAAAACCTGCAGATTGGGTAGGTAACGAGTGGCAAAAGTGGATACACTATTAAAAATGAAGAACAATTCATTCTCCTCGGAATCCTCCTCGAATTCGGCAGCGTCAGGACTTTTGATAACGAGATCAAAATGCTGATTGACCATATGCTGATTGAGTTTTCCGTTGACAGCGTAATTCTTTCCTCGCAAGGAATAATTCAGCACGACTTTTGAACCATCGAATTTAACGAATATGGGCACATTGATCAATGTAGAATCACGCAGCGCATATGGCTGAACATTGAAGGTGCTGGAATTGTATTTCTCCTCTGTAAGCACCTGACCCTTAGAATACAAACTCACATTGTAACCTATTTTTTGAATGGCTTTTTCAAAAAGGAACTGTGAACGAATGAGCTCGATCTCGGAAGAGATATCATCCTCTTTGTTGTTGATGTTTTCTACATCGATCAAGTCGCGCGAAAGATCTTTATTGTCGATTTGTAGAACCAAAGAGGATTCATACGTCGGTTTTGTGTAGCGTAAAAAAACGAAGGCCAAACCAAAGAAGAGCAAAACGAACAATACTGGCCACCACCAATAGCGCTTTATTACGGTCTGCAAAATGATTGGATCGTACTCCTTATTGATTATCAGTGACTTACTCTTCAAAACAGCTACTGGGTTAAAAAGGTAAAGATAATCAGTGCACTTGAAAAAATAGACAACACAGGTGCCAGTTCCCTGACTACGCCTTTCGTGAGTTCTGGATTCGGTTCGATATAAATATAGTCATTACCCTGAACGATCATGTCAGAATACTGAAGCCCATCAATGGTCGAAAGATCAATACTGTAGATTTTCCGTTGTCCGCCTTCACGCCTCATAACTTTCACAGATCTTGCCTTTCCACGCTCAGCGATCCCTCCTGCTTGAGCAATGGCTTCCATGAGTGTCGTGTTGTTGTTGATCAACGGTATCACCCTAGCATCGCCGCCATTACCTGGAAAAACGATAACGCGCTGATTGGTGATCTTAACCTGAACAAAAGGCTCTTGATACTGGGCTGAAAAATGTGCTTCAAGCGTATCTTCGCATGCAGCGACGGTTAATCCCTCGACCTTCACTTCTCCGATGATGGGAAATTCGGCCATGCCATTCTTCCTGACAACATATTCTTGTACCTGGTTTGCGCCTTGAGAAGCCCCTCCTACTCCGCTCAATGATTCTACGATCCTTTTGCCATCGTTAGCAGCAAGCGTGAAAAACAACTTGTCATCTACTGAGATCCTGTAGGCCTCTGTCGGATGCAGCGGAATGGAGTCCGTGGCAGCCTGATAACCTTTCGGTTCCTTGAACATAAGGTTACTATTGATACCACAACTACTGAGCAGTAACGAACACCAGAAAAGCAGCAGCACTTTCACCAATGTAACGATCTTTATCATTTTTTCCCTTTATTTTCTAGCAATTCACGATAGTATGCTTCCATGTCACTCACGAGTCTTGTATAATGGAATTTATCTCTTACGAAGTTCCAGCCGTTTTGTGACATTTTGATGCGATTTTTTTCATCTTCCACTAAAATGCCCAGCTTTGTGACGTAATTTTCAAGGTCTCCTACATCGACAATAAAACCCGTTTCATTCTCTAAAACGACATCTCTTACACCACCAACGTCCGTTGTAAGAACAGGCACACCACTCGCTTGCGCCTCGATCAAACTGACCGGTGTGCCCTCGTTTTTAGATGTAAGACAGATCACATCCATTGCCGCATTGAACTTCGCAATTTCCGTTATCCAAGAAGTCATTAGGATGCGTTCTCCGAAACGATTATTGATACGCTCAACCTCCTGTGCTATCCGATTCCTTTCGGTTCCATCACCGACAATAAAAACTCTGACCGGAACAGAAGTATTATCCATTAACTTTTCAATGGCAGCCAGAAAAAACGCATGGTCTTTAACAGGAACCAAACGCCCAATGATGGCGATCGCTACCTCATTCTCTGCCAGACCCAGTTCAGTTCGCATCGCATTTCGACTTTTCGATCTCTCTGTATTGAAGGATTGAAGATCAAAACCTAGAGGAATTACTCTGATCTTCTCAGGATCGCAGATCTTATGAACCGTTGTCAGCTCCTTCCTTTGAAGCTCGGAAACAGCAATGATCCCTGAAGACCTTCTGGCCAATCGGCGCTCAATTGTTTTATAGATGATGGTTCTAAGTTGACCAAAATACGAATGAAAGACGTGACCATGAAAGGTATGGACCACCACCGGAACCTTACACGCAAATGCCGCTCTCCGTCCAAGGGCACCGGCCTTTGATGCATGCGTATGAACGATATCAGGCCTAAACTCTTTGATTAATTGCTTGATGCGTTTGTACGCCTTTCGGTCGCTGCTTAAACCCGGATCCCGCTGCATCTCGCTCAAAATGAGTGGTTCTAAACCATATTTTTCTGTAATGTGAAGTGAATCCTTCTCCCCCTCTTCAGGTAAACCGCCCACCAGCAAAGTCTCGAAATCATCTGACATGTACCTCGTCAGAAAAGTAGCATTATAGGTAGGTCCCCCGATATTGAATCTGTTTATGATCCTTAGGACCCTGATCTTCCTTTTATCCTCCATTCGTCATTTCACAGTGAATCACAGCACCCGCGCTCCCGGTAGATGAGACAAATATACGCAGTATCGTATGAATGAACTGAATGACTGTTCAAAAAATATAAGCCAATTGGCTCATCTCACATCATAATTCATGAAATTTACAATCATGAAACCTGTTTTTCAATTTCTCTTCCTGTCCTTTGTCTTTGTATCCGGCATACTGAAAGGACAAAACCCTGTTCAGCAGGCAATAGATGCACTGAAGAAAGATCCTGAAATGGAGCATGCAGCCATCTCTTTTTTGGTCACAGATGCCGGAAACGGAGACAGGATCGCTGAATTGAACCCTTCTGCCTCACTTCCGACAGCATCTACAACAAAACTATTTTCCACAGCCGTTGCTCTTGAGATCCTTGGTTCTGAATATCGACCAAGCACGAGGATCTATTTATTTGGTGTATTGAAAGACGGGATACTCAACGGAGATCTAGTCATAAGAGGGGGTGGTGATGTTTCACTCGGTAGCCGGTATTTCAACGAACAAGGTAAAGAGGATTCCTTTCTCAAAACCTGGTGTGACACACTCAAAAGCTTGGGTGTGCAACAAATCACAGGGGACATTATCGCAGATGGTTCAGCCTTCGGATATGAAGGTGTACCGGAAGGTTGGGCTTGGGCCGATATTGGAAACTACTATGGTGCCCCACCATCTGGTATCAGTGTTTATGACAACACCCTACGTTTTTATTTTCGAACTGGAGGTAAACCCGGCTCCGCTGCAGAACTGATAGGGAAATGGCCTGAGATCCCCCAACTGAAATTCACGAATGGAATAAAGGCTGCGGATGTTACTGGTGACAACAGCTACATTACAGGAGGACCATATGCTTTTGAACGATCCGCTTCCGGGAGTTTACCTCTGAATGCAGCGAGATTTGAAGTAAAAGGAAGCCATCCTGATCCTGAGTGGCAACTCGCATACGATCTCAAACGCAATCTCATTCGGGAGGGTGTACAAATTCAGGGTGATGCTTTTGGTATTCGAACGAAACCAAATAATGTTCCCAATTATGAGACGCAGGGCAGACTCGTTTACACGCATTATGGAAAAAGTATACAAGAAATTGCCAATCTTACCAATTTAAAAAGTGTTAATCTCTTTGCTGAGGGGCTTCTCTGTTTGGTCGGCTATCACCTCACGGGAAGAGGAACCACTACGGAGGGGATAAAACAGCTGGAAGAACACCTAAGTAAACGTTTTAGTCTTCACGGCCTCGTTATTAAAGACGGAAGCGGTTTATCCCGAAACAATGGGATCAGTGCTGCACATTTCATTCAGCTGCTAAAAACCATGTACCAAAGTCCTCAATTTGAGAGCTATTACAAAACCTTACCCGTTGCCGGAAAATCAGGAACGATTGCGTCTCTCTGCAAGGGAGGTTCTGGTGAAGGCCGTATCCATGCCAAGAGCGGCTCAATGTCAAAGATCCGATCCTATGCGGGATATGTGCAAAGTAAAAGTGGGAAAACATTGATCTTTTCTATCACGCTGAACAATTTTACCTGTTCGGGATCTGCTGCAGCAAAAAAGATCGAGAATGTCTTAAATGCTATTGCCGCTTACTGATCAGCTCTGCATCCAGAATATCCTGCCAAAAATCCCGAATACTTCTTCCTTCGTATCGGATCATCTGAGGTACAATGCTAGCTGCTGAAAATCCCGGGGTAGTATTGACCTCGATCACAAAAGGCTCTTCGGCAACGACCATAAAGTCAATTCTAGCTATACTCCTCAGGTTCAACAGTTCGTAGATGTATCTTGCCCGCTGCTGTATTTTTTCTCTCACATCATCAGAGACTCTTGCAGGTGTAATTTCTTTCGACTTACCCAGGTATTTTGCCTCATAATCAAAAAACTCATTTTCAGTTGCGATCTCCGTCAATGGTAGAGCATGAATACCTGTTAATTTTCGATATACACCACATGTTACCTCGGTTCCCTTCA
Organism: Bacteroidota bacterium; assembly: GCA_046307935.1. Taxonomy (GTDB): domain Bacteria; phylum Bacteroidota; class Bacteroidia; order Flavobacteriales_D; family Crocinitomicaceae; genus M0103. The sequence goes on from JBKCAB010000837.1 coordinate 4,711, forward strand.
GAAAAGACTCAACCACCACGGATCTTCCCTCGAGAAATGCTTTATTCAGTGCAGGCTCCATTTCATCGATCGACTTTACCTTTGATATACCGTAACTTGACCCTGAATCCGATGGTTTTACAAAAAGTGGCAAACCTAACCTATCCACGATATCTTCCGCCTTCATCTGCGATCTTTCCCGAAGAAATACAGAATCCGCCACCGGTATTCCAAATCGACTCAAGAATTGGTTGCAATACCACTTGTCAAAAGACAAGGCTGATGCCAGAGGTCCGGAATTGATATAGGGTATTCCCTGAATTTCGAGAAATGCCTGAACTTTACCATTCTCCCCGGGATCACCGTGAATGTAAACAATGGCTGCATCGATCTGTTTGGCGGTTCCTTGAGTAAATGTCATGGTCCTTATGTCAAAATCCAGCTCCTCCCCCTCTATCACGACCTTCCATCCCGACTTGTCCAGAACCACCATGACCGCGTTGAATCCTTCCGGGAAATTCTCAACGATCGTTTTGGCACTCTTAACGGATATGTCAAACTCTGAAGAATATCCACCACAAATAACAGCAATTAGCATTTTATTCTAATTATCAATTCCATCGTAAAGTTACAGTCATCAGCGCGCACTGTCTTTAGTCGTTGCAAAAGTTTTCGCTAAAAGCTTGTTAACTTATTGTGGAAAAATCAACATATTGCTCTTGAAAGGCAATTGAAATGACCTCCGGCTAGTCGTTCTTTTCTTGTATATTTGCCCCGATCACTTGATAACCAACAGCATTTTATCCGAATGATACAAAAACTGCTTTCGCTGAGCCTTGTGAGTCTTGGCTTCTTTTTCTCCAATGCACAGACATTCACGCTATTTCAAACAGACTTTGAAGGAACCAATGATGCATGGAACAACTCACTTACTACAGGTTCAAACACGTGGATATTGAAAGATTGTGCAGGGAATGGCCCTTCATTTCCGGGATCCCGGGCTCAATACATCACCAAAGGTGGAGTGAATGAAGATTGCGGTGTGAACGGTCTTTATCAGTATGCATACGCAAATGCTTCAGGTTCAACAGGTAGCGCGGTCACACAATTGGAGATCAATGCGACGTGTACAGCTAACATGAGCGCAACTTTCGACTACAAAACAGAGGGACTGATCAGTGAAGATTTTTTAGAACTGGTCTACAGTACCGATGGCGGGTTGAATTTTACAGCGATCGGAGCACAACTTGCCATTTCCTCCAACTGGACTACATTATCCATTCCTCTTCCCGCCCTTCTCAACAACAGCTCATTCCGTATTGGTTTCCGATTTAATTTCAATAATACTTCTGTTAATGGTTTCCCCCCGGCCATCGATAATTTTCGGATCACGGGTACAGATTTTACTGCTCCGGTCATTAGCTCATGCGGACCGAATTTGGACCTGCCGCTGAATGCGTCATGTCAGGCTTTGGTGAATGACGTGACCGGTGCCGTGATCGCCACAGACAATTGTTCGAGTTTAGCTAATCTAACTATCATTCAATCACCTGTTCCCGGGGCTATTACACTAACAGCACCAGGTCAAACCCAGTTGATCACGGTCACCGTCACGGATCTTGCAGGAAATTCAGCTCAATGTTCTGTTACTGCAACAGCGGTCGATCTGTCTGTTCCAACTATTTCCTGTCCAACACTTACTGCAGTTGATCTGAACGATCAGTGCCAAGCCGCTATCCCGGATCTCAGCTCTGTGGTCAACTGGTCGGACAATTGTTACGTAGATCCCGCACAAATGTCTTTTGCGCAACTACCAATAGCAGGAACACTGGTAAGCACAGATCAGACAATTACAGTAATCGTTATCGACCCAACGGGTAATTCAGCCACTTGCACTTCATCATTCACCGTGTTAGACGATATTGCACCTGTTTTGACCTGCCCCTCCGATGTATCCATCCCGACTGGAAATAATTGTTTTATTAACCTATCAGATTATCTGAATGCAGTGGTAGTTGATGAAAATTGCTTCTTCGGAACCGATGTAATACTCGAGCAGAACCCGGCACCGGGATCATCAATTACTACTGCAACTACAGTGATCATTAACGGAGAAGATGAAGCAGGCAACTTGGGTACTTGTTCCTTTGTGGTAACCCCGATCGACGATACAGATCCTACGATCGTTTGTCCCGGAGACCAAACCGCAAGTACCGGTGGGGCTTGTGTGCACGATCTGCAGGATTTGACCGGTGAAGTACTGG
>JBKCAB010000838.1:0-3045 GCA_046307935.1 Bacteroidota bacterium
TGTGTCAGATGTTCTTGAATCCAACGGTTCATCATCGATGGCAACGGTTTGTGCGGGCACATTGGCGCTGATGGATGGTGGTGTTCAGATTACTGCGCCGGTATCAGGTATCGCGATGGGATTGGTAGCGGACGACGGAAAGTTCGCCGTTCTTTCAGATATCCTTGGAGATGAGGATCATTTGGGGGATATGGATTTCAAGGTTACCGGTACGACAAAAGGAATTACGGCATGTCAGATGGACATCAAGGTGGACGGACTTCCATACGAAGTATTGATCCAGGCACTTGAGCAGGCAAAAGCAGGACGTCTTCATATCTTGAACAAGATCGTTGAAACGATTCCTGCACCGAATGCTGATTACAAGCCGTTCGTGCCGCGTATCGAAGCATTTGAGGTGCCAAATGAAATGATTGGTGCCATCATCGGACCTGGAGGAAAAATCATTCAAGGACTTCAGAAAGAAACGAATACCAACATTACTATTGAGGAACTTCCAAACGGACTCGGCAATGTACAGATCATGTCCAGCAACGCAGATGATATGCGTGAGGCTGTGCGTCGCGTGAAGGCAATTGCATTTCCGCCGCAAGTTGAGGAAGGAGCTGAATATGAAGGCAAGGTCAAATCTGTGAAAGATTTCGGTTGTTTCGTTGAGATCCTTCCCGGAACAGATGGTCTGATCCATATTTCTGAATTCTCCTGGGAGAAGGTGGCCAAGATGGAAGATGTATGTAAAGAAGGAGACGTGTTGAAATTCAAGGTGGTTGGAAAAGATCCGAAAACCAAGAAATGGAAGCTATCCAGAAAGGTTCTTCTGCCAAGACCGGAAAGAAAAGAGGAAACACCTCAGGCATAATACAGAAGGCGTCCGAAAGGGCGCTTTTTTTTTCTCCCAACTTCCAATTGTTGATCGAATTTACTGCTCACCTAGTTTTAAAACAATTAGTTTTGCATTCAGATATTTCGCCGCAATGGAAGCACTCGAAAAACGACATATTGATTACGATCGCACTGGTTTTGATGACCGAGAGTTGATGGAGATCTACAAGGTTCTGCTCAAACCGAGAATGATAGAGGAGAAGATGCTCATCCTCTTACGTCAGGGAAAGATCACTAAATGGTTTTCCGGTTGGGGACAGGAAGGAATTTCGGTGGGATGTGCATTCGCAATGGATAAAGAGGAGTATATTTTGCCGATGCACAGGAATCTTGGGGTGTTTACCTCCAGGGGAATACCGCTCGACCGTCTCTTTGCTCAATTTCAGGGTAAAATGTCCGGATTCACTAAGGGGCGTGATCGATCCTTTCACTTCGGAAGTCAGGAACACAAGATTGTAGGAATGATCTCTCACCTTGGCCCACAGCTGGGAATTGCCGACGGTATAGCATTGGCGTCGAAACTAAAAGACCTGAAAAGATCAACACTGGTATTTACCGGCGATGGGGGGGCGTCTGAAGGAGATTTCCATGAAGCACTGAATGTCGCTGCGGTATGGGAACTTCCAGTCATCTTTGGAATAGAGAACAACTGTTGGGGTCTCAGTACACCATCGATCGAACAATTCAGGTGTAAGCAGTTTATTGACAAAGGAATAGGTTACGGAATGCATGCTGTTAAAATTGACGGAAACAATATTCTCGAGGTCATACGAACAGTGCGCAATATCAATGAAGAGATCCGCAAAGAACCAAAGCCATATATCCTTGAGCTGATGACCTTTCGCATGAGAGGTCACGAAGAAGCGTCGGGCACAAAATATTATCCGGAAGGATTACAGGATGAGTGGTCGAAGCAAGACCCGGTGGTGAATTATGAATTGTACCTTAAAGAATTGGGTATTCTTGACGAACCGACGGAAGCTTCGATAAAGGAATCCATTAAAAAGGAAATCCAGGATTCGTTTGACAAAGCAAACAGTGAACCTTCGATTGAAGCTTCACTGGAACGAGAGCTGAACGATGTGTATGCGCCTTTTATTCAGGAAGTTGTAGAGCCGGTCGGTGCCAAATCTGAAAAACGTTTTATCGATGCCATCCAAGACGGATTAAGGGAGTCTATGGAAAAGTATCCTGATCTTGTCCTTATGGGACAGGATATCGCAGAATATGGAGGCGCTTTCAAGGTTACGGAAGGTTTTGTTGATCAGTTTGGTAAAGGAAGGGTAAGGAATACGCCGCTTTGTGAATCAGCCATCGTGGGTGCAGGACTGGGGCTTTCGATCTCTGGTATGAAAGCGGTAGTTGAGATGCAGTTTGCAGATTTCGTGACCTGTGGGTTCAATCAGATCGTGAACAATTTGGCAAAGATCCATTGGCGCTGGGGACAAAACGCCGATGTTGTTGTGCGCATGCCTACAGGTGCAGGTACAGCTGCAGGTCCTTTTCATTCTCAAAGCAACGAAGCTTGGTTTGTGCATACACCGGGACTCAAAGTAGTCTTTCCATCCACGCCTTATGACGCCAAAGGTCTGTTGAATGCTGCCATCGAAGATCCCAACCCGGTCATGGTTTTTGAACATAAGTACTTGTACCGAAGTCTCAGAGAAGAAATACCGGATGAGTATTATACCGTTGAGATAGGTAAAGCCAGAACCGTGCGCGAAGGAAATGACCTTACGATCATTACCTACGGACTTGGTGTGCACTGGGCGACCGAGCTCATGGATACTATGCCCCATGTGGCAGCAGAGATCCTCGACCTACGCACTTTATTGCCTCTGGATAAAGAGGCTGTTCTGGCTGCAGCCAGAAAAACCGGAAAAGTAATTGTGCTTCACGAAGATTGTCTGACAGGAGGAATAGGCGGGGAGATTGCTGCTCTGATCAGCGAGTGGTGCTTTGAATTTTTGGACGCTCCCGTGAAACGGGTCGGTTCACTTGATACAGCTGTCCCTTTTGCGGTCGCCTTGGAGGATCAATTCTTGCCAAAGGAAAGGTTAAGACAAGCAGTAAGTGCTATCCTAGAATACTGATTATCATTGATACATTGAAACAAAAAAAAGGTCAGCATTAGCCGACCTTTTTTTTCATTTTTCTTATTTT
>JBKCAB010000839.1:0-1141 GCA_046307935.1 Bacteroidota bacterium
GTCTGTTGGGTTGCCTTTGAGTGTAAAATCTTTCTTTTCGACGAATGAATTATCCACAATTCGCATGAAGACTAGCACAAAAGTATTAATTTCGCCAACGTCAAAAATGAATAGTATTAACCCAATATTTATACAATGAAAGTAACTGTTGTAGGTGCCGGGAACGTTGGAGCAACTTGTGCTGACGTCCTTGCGCACAGAGAGATCGCTAATGAGATCGTTTTGTTAGATATCAAAGAAGGTTTTGCAGAAGGAAAGGCGCTTGATATCTGGGAAACATCACCGATCAATTTGTATGATTCACGTACGGTTGGTTCCACAAACGATTATTCAAAAACAGCAGATTCTGACGTGGTTGTAATCACATCAGGTCTACCGAGAAAGCCGGGTATGTCCCGTGACGATCTGATCGCTACGAATGCAGGTATCGTGAAGTCGGTTACAGAAAATGTAGTGAAGTATTCCCCAAATGCCATTATCATCATAGTATCAAATCCACTTGATGTGATGACGTATTGCGCTTTCCTTACGGCCAAAGTTGATTCGAAGAAAGTATTTGGAATGGCTGGTGTGTTGGATACTGCGAGATACCGCTCCTTCCTTGCGCTGGAACTCAATGTATCTCCAAAAGATATTCAGGCTGTACTGATGGGAGGCCATGGAGACACGATGGTTCCGCTACCTCGTTACACAACGGTTTCCGGTATTCCTGTAACTGAATTAATCTCAGAGGAACGGTTGAACGAGATCATTGAACGAACCAAATTCGGTGGCGGTGAGATCGTTAAACTTTTGGGTACGTCTGCATGGTATGCGCCAGGAGCCGCTGCAGCTCAAATGGTTGAAGCGGTTATCCGCGACCAGAAGCGTATTTTCCCTGTCTGTGCATGGCTTCAGGGTGAATACGGAATGAAAGATATTTATCTTGGTGTTCCTGTAGTTCTCGGAAAGAACGGAATTGAAAGGATCATAGAACTTGACCTCAACGATGCTGAAAAAATTCTGCTTAAGGAATCAGCAGAAGCAGTTAAAAGCGTCATGGATGTGTTGGACAATATGAATGTTGCAAACGCTTAAAGGTTTGAACAATGCCATAAAAAAGCTCCTGAAAAGGGGCTTTTTTCGTTTCATGTCATTCTAT
>JBKCAB010000840.1:0-19269 GCA_046307935.1 Bacteroidota bacterium
GCCCTCGGCAATGTTCGATGCAATACCAGTACTTGCTCTCCTGATCTGACTAGTCAAACCAAATTGCTCCGATCTGGTTAAAAGGATTGTTAACTTGTAAGCTTTCTCAGCTAAATCAATAGCCTGATGATAGATCTTTAAATTGTGATAGTTGTGCATAAATTGGTTGTTAGGTTAGTAATATTGACTCTAGAGTCTGGAGTCTAGACTTAGAGTAAGGATTTTTGCTTTCGAAAGGAGTTCTTTCTTTCCGAATATGACGCTTCAACGAAAAGAGATCATGTTATAAACTGAATCCAGATTCCAGATTCCAGACTCCTTATTCATCTAATTCTCGCCGCCTGTAGCAACCTCAACTCATCATACGAAACCTTATCTCCCAGTTTTTCCTTGATCTGTCCAAGGGATGTGCCTTCGGTATCTCCCACAAGATCTTCAAGCTCAGTGATCCTTTCATTGGAGAGCACGTCATGCAATTCGAGTTTTTCCGCCTTGATCAGCGTTGCAAGATGACCATATACCGTTCCTTCAGATAACTGTCGCGTTCGGGCGATCTCGTCTACCGATTTACCTTCCAACAGCAGGTCCATGGTCTGATCATACGTGCTCTTCTTTTCCCTCTTTTCGGTCGGTTTCTTATAAGAGGATCTCACTTTTAAAATCGTTTCTGCATCATCCTCATCGTAATCCAGTAAAGAAGGGTTTTGACGCTGTTCCTGTTTGACGGCAGCTACCTTAGCCAGCTTATAGTTGCGGACCTCAGTATTCCATACGAGTTCGCGTGTCAGCTCCCGACCTGTTGTAACAGCTTCTGTCAGGATACGCACCCGTTTGAGTCGGAGGATCGTTTCAGTGAGTAATTCATCCAACTCCTCCAGCTCTTCAACGTAACTCTTGGTCTTCCGAACTTTACTAAGCTCTGCAATTACTTTAAGGTTAGACGTCAGCACGCCATCCAGGATCTTAAAGAAATAATCATAGGCCGCTAAAACACGAGAATTCACAAAATCGAGGTCCGGGCGTTCTCTAGATAATAAATTCTCCAACTGGGCCACAAATTTCTTTGCAGGTTCCATGGTCGATTGAATAGCCTGGGCCTGGTGCGTCACCCAAGACTTATTCTTGCCCTTTTCCGTTTTTGCTCCAGCTAGCTTGTAGGACACTTCATGAATGGCCCACTTCGAATTCAATTCATACCAATCAAAAGAAATCTTCAGCTGATCCAATAAGTAGCGTTTCATGCCTTGCTCTAAGTGCAATGGTAATTTATCATCTTCGGCTTTATTGGATGCGTAGGCCACCACCTGTTGGTCGTTCGAAAGTCCGTTCATCCGGATCGGGTTCAGGAGTACCAATCCCTGCAGGGAGCGTAAACGTGAGAGGGCTACATAGGCCTGCCCTGGCGCAAAGACGTCCTGTACATCCAGAACAGCTTTATCAAAGGTCAGGCCCTGACTCTTATGCACAGTGATCGCCCAAGCCAGCTTGAGTGGAAAATGGACAAAAGTGCCGAGAACTTCTTCTTTGATCTCCCCGGTGGCATCGTTCAGAGAATAACGTATGTTGCTCCACTCGTACTTTTCAACCACGATACTTTTCTTTTCTTCCGGGAAATGCACGGTCACTTCGTCCTTTGTTAGGCTGTCAATGATGCCCATCTTTCCATTGAAGAAATTCTTTTCGAAAGAGATGTCGTTCTTGATGAACATCACCTGTGCTCCGACTTTCAGTTTCAATTCAGCATCAATGGGGTAAAGGTGTGGTGGAAAGTCACCTGTGATCTCAGCTTGGTACTTTAAAAGCGGAGTATTCAATTCCTCCAGCGCCTTAGCGTTCATGTTGTCTGCCTTGGCATTGTGCGTGGTTAGTGTGATAAAGCCATCGTGTTGTAAAGGATCGAAATCCGGCTGGACGAATTGGTTGAGGATCGTCACATCCGATTCGGTGATCCGGTTATCCCGTAAATGATTCAGTACTCGAATGAATTCACTGTCCTGCTGACGGTAGATCGTAGACAACTCGATATACAGCGGTGGCTGTTCCCGGATCACCCGCGCATTGAAAAAGAACATACCGGTGTAATAGTTCCTTAATATGTTCCACTCTTCCTGCTTGACCACAGGTGGCAACTGCAGCAAGTCGCCGATATACAGCACCTGTACCCCGCCGAATGGTTCATGCACCCTGCGGACATTCCTCAGCGTCCAGTCCATGGCATCGAGCAAGTCGGCCCGCAGCATGCTCACCTCATCGATGATCAGCAACTCGAGGTTCCGCATCATCGCCTGGCGCTGTTTATTCATGGAAAAATGGCGGTTCAGTGTATCCTTCGTCTCCATCTTTACGGATTCATCGAACTGCGGACTCTTCCCAAATTCCGGAATGAATCCTGCAAAGGGCAGTTGAAAAAACGAGTGGATGGTGACACCTCCAGCGTTGAGGGCCGCGATGCCTGTCGGGGCAACGATCACCGCATTTTTATAGGTCGAGGCTATGATCTTTTTAAGCAGGGTCGTCTTTCCAGTTCCTGCTTTACCTGTCAGGAACACCGGCTGTTTGGTCTGGTTGATGAAGCGTTCTGTAAATTCGGCCGGAGGGTTGGTTGTGTGTGACATAGATTAAAATTAAGGTGAATTTACCACATAGGCACATAGGACATGGAGGCGATTTATTTTAAGGTGGTGAAGAACTCATTAACGAATGTGCGTTGACCTTCCCGAACAATATTAGTACAATTGAAATTGATCAGGATTCCTTTTGGAGCGCATAACAATTTCATATAGGTCAACAACTGAGCATCAAAAACAGGAAGCATTTTCTCGACTGACTTAAGCTCAACAACTATTACCCCTTCAACTAAGAGGTCTGCCCGCAGATTCGCATCAAGCATCCTCTTCTTATAAACAATGGGAATTTCTAATTCTGATTCGAAACAGATTCCTCTTGATTTAAGTTCGATACACAAGCAGCCCTGATAAATACTTTCCAGAAGTCCGGGACCCAATTCTTTGTGCACTTCTATTGCGGCGCCAATAATGTCAAATGTAAGATTATCAATCTCAGTTCTCGTGGCAATCATGTTGATCAGGTTAGGTTTACTGAATTTAATAAAAAAATTCTTTCAAACCAAAACCTTTGTGCCCTATGTGTGCTGCCCTCGATACGTCCCTATGCCAACCGCGATGAACTGAGCGATGCCGAAGTGAAGGGCCGACGAAGTAGGATGCACCGAGGTGGCAAAGGGACACTCGGTCAGCCTTGAGTGACAACTATGTGCCCTATGTGGTAAAAAAAGCCGGAGCAAAACCCCGGCCTTCATAGCTTATCGTGTTCTTCTTATAATTCGAACTTGATCCCCTGAGCGAGTGGAAGGCTGTCAGAGTAGTTGATTGTATTCGTCTGGCGACGCATATACACTTTCCATGCATCTGAACCTGATTCACGTCCGCCACCTGTTTCTTTTTCACCGCCGAAGGCACCACCGATCTCCGCACCGGATGTTCCGATGTTCACGTTCGCAATCCCGCAATCTGAACCCGCACTCGATAGAAATGCCTCAGATTCCTTCAGGCTATTGGTCATGATGGCTGAGGATAGTCCCTGAGGAACTCCGTTCTGCAGCTTGATCGCGTTCTCTACTCCACCTGAGTACTTCATGATATAAAGGATCGGCGCAAACGTTTCGTGCTGAACGATCTGGAAATGGTTCTCCGCTTCCACGATCGCAGGCTTCACGTAGCAACCCGATTCGTAACCTGCTCCTTCGAGCACACCGCCCGGAACTAGGATCTTAGCTCCTTCGGCTACCGCTTTGTCCAATGCAGCAAGGTACATGTCCACAGCTGCCTTATCGATCAGCGGTCCAACATGGTTATTCTGGTCGAGCGGGTTACCGATGCGCAGCTGCGCATACGCCTTTGCCAACGCTTCTTTTACCTTATCATAGATCTCTTCGTGGATGATCAGACGCCGGGTTGACGTACAACGCTGTCCTGCTGTGCCCACCGCTCCGAATACTGCTCCGGGAACGACCATTTTAAGATCCGCCGAAGGCGTGATGATGATCGCGTTGTTACCACCGAGCTCAAGAAGAGAGCGTCCAAGACGAGCACCAACGGCAGCACCGACCGATTTGCCCATGCGGGTAGAACCAGTTGCTGATACTAGTGGAACACGAGTATCTTCCGCCATCAATTTGCCGATCTCTGCTCCTCCAATGACCAGTCCGGAAACTCCTTCAGGAACATTGTTCGCGTCAAATACTTCTTTTGTGATCTGCTGACAAGCGATAGCAGTCAACGGTGTTTTTTCGGATGGTTTCCAAACGCATACATCACCGCACACCCATGCAAGGGCAGTATTCCAGTTCCACACTGCCACCGGGAAGTTGAATGCAGAGATGATCCCGACGATCCCAAGTGGGTGATATTGTTCATACATGCGGTGTCCCGGACGCTCAGAGTGCATGGTCAGACCATACAACTGACGGGAAAGACCTACTGCGAAATCACAGATATCGATCATTTCCTGTACCTCACCCAAACCTTCCTGGAGTGATTTCCCCATTTCGTATGAAACCAGTTTTCCTAGCGGTTCCTTGTATTCGCGGATCTTCTCGGCCAATTGCCGAACCACCTCTCCACGCTTCGGTGCAGGAACTTGTCGCCACGCCTTGAATGCTTCCTGGGCCTTGAGGATCACCGCTTCATAATCAGTTTCTGTCGCTGAATTTACAGAGGCAATCAGCTTACCGTCTGCAGGTGAATACGAGTCGATCCGCTCTCCTCGTGTTTTGAACCAACGTCCTCCGGTGGAAGCACCATTGTTGTTCTCTTCTATTCCGAATTGCGCCAGGATCTCCTGGATCTCCGTACCGCTCATTACTTCAGCCATGGATAATCAGTTAAAATGTTAAATCAGAAGACAAAATTACGTTAAATTATTGATTTTTCGCATCCAAATCAGCTGTTAACGAGGTTATCCTACCCCAACTAATATAATGTCTGTAAGACGCTTTTGTTCCCTTTTTGCTTTTACCTATCTTTGTGTTCAATCGCCTAATTGATGAAAGAACTTCTAGCAACCCTCTGTATTTTAACACTTCTTTCCTGTGCAGTATTGAACAAGGTGGATCGTCCGAAAGGTTTGTTCAAAATCGATCTGCACGGAACTGTTTACCATCCGTATTGCGGTGGTGCAAAACCGGATCCGGATGTGGCAAAGGGTTATTACGAATCGATGAAATTCGTAAAGTTTAAGCTATTCAAAGGATCGAGCTATTCCGCCGGAAACACAGCTATTCAGGAGGTTAACCTGGATGAAGGTGGGAATATCACGCTGTTCCTTGAGCCCGGAGATTATTACCTGTTGGAAGCGGAAAAACTCCTTTCAACAGACGAGTTCATGAAACAGAACGGTCCTGCGAATGAAATCCACTATGTGGTGAAAGACAAAAGCTGTTTCGAAAATTGGATGAAAACGCCAGATCTGATCTTTAGCGTAAATAACGATACTGTGATTGAAATGCGGGCGAAGGCCAAGTGCTGGGTGGGAACAAATCCGTGTATGGAGTATATTGGTCCCCCGGCACCGTAACAATCTTCAATGGACTTTTGACTATGAACTTACGTTTAGTCAATTGTTAAAACCAGCTCCAGCCCTCTTTCCCCAGAAATACACCTTCCGCGTTGATGCGGAGCTCGTATTTTTCGAGGTACAAACCGTGACCGCGACCATGTTGGACGGAAAAATGGTAATGGTGGAAAGGGCACACCACTGAATCACCGATCACGCGGCAACCTTCCATGCTCTTCCCCTGGTGCGGACATTTATTACGAAAGGCCGCGTATCCACACTCGTGTTTCACCAAGAGCACTTCACCAAACATGGACCGGTACACTGCCGAAGGACGGTAGCTGAAGAGCTCATCGAGCTGCTGAACGTTCTCGAAAAGTTTGTACCATTTGATTTTCCTGCGAAGCATGAGGGTCCACTAATTACACCAATTAAGCGAATTACACGAAGATTATATAACTGGTTGGATATAACAAATGATTCCTAAAAAATTGTATTTAACAGCTCATCTCATACACTACACACACTGAACTCCGCACTTTTCCTTAACCTCTGAGTCCTATGTGCCTATGTGGTAAATCTACCACTTCACCGTCAGCTTCCCTGTTGTCTTTCCTCCCTCTAATGCGGCATGGGCCACCGCGAGCAGATCGACGCTGTACACTCCCCCCACCTGGGGTTTCAGCTCACCTTTCATGTATAGTGCCACAACATCTTCCAAGCAATGCTTCAGTACCATGGGTCGGTGATCCGCCAACTTCAGCATGTTCACCCCAAGAATGTTTTTAGAGCGCATCATCAGTCCGATCGGGATGACCATCCCCATTTTACGTGCAAAGTTCAACGTGGAAAAGATACCCCATCGCGCACGACCAAGCTCTGCTCCACCAAAAAGCACCAATCGTCCTCCGGAACCAAGGAGCTTGAGGTCTATTTTGTAGGTTGATCCTGCCACCGCATTGAAGCTGGCATCGAGTCGGTCACCTTTCAGAATCGATTCGATCTGCTGTCCGTAATCGGACTTTTTGTAATTGATGACATGATCCGCACCGAGCTGTCGGACTAAAGAAGCCTTGCTGTCGTCGCCGATCTTGGCAAAGACCTCAGCACCTTTGCGTTTCGCCAACTGGATCAGGACTGTTCCCACACCACCGGCAGCCGCATGAATGAGCACTTTCTCGTGCTTATGGATCGGCGTAAGGTATTCGGCCATATAATATGCCGTAACAGCCTGTGTGCAAAGTACCATAGCAACCTCGGCTGGTGTATCAGCGATGGGTACTACTGCATAGTCCCAGGTGATGACATGCTTCCCATAACCGCCAAAGCGACAGAAGGCTACGACGCGTTTTCCAAGCAACGATGGATCGGCATCATTTCCTACCTCTATCACAGTACCGACCAACTCATAACCAACCACACAGGGCATTGGTGGAGCCTCACGGTAAAGCCCAAGTCGCGCCATAACATCCGCATAGTTCAATCCAAAGGCCTCACTTTCGATCAGCACTTCATTCCCTTTGAGGTCCCTTAACTCCATTACCCTGCGCTCAAAAGCAGTAAGGGCATCACCCTTTTTAACGAGGAACATCGCCTCGGTCTTTTGCTTACTCATCTTTTCCTTTAATGATTATAACGATCTCTCCCTTCGGAGCATTCGCCTCGTAATATTTTCTCACCTCTGTGACGGGCCCGCGCTTGAACTCTTCGAAGAACTTTGAAAGTTCGCGCACCACGCATACTTCGCGATCTGCGCCCATGAACTCTTCGATCTGTGTCAGACATTTCACCAATCTATGTGGTGATTCGTATAAGATTACGGTTCGATCCTCTTCAGCTAACTTCAGCAACTTCGTCTGACGTCCCTTCTTGTGTGGCAGGAACCCTTCAAAGGCAAATCGATCGCAGGGAAAACCACTCGCGACCAATGCCGGAACAAACGCAGTAGGACCAGGCAGACATTCGACATCGATTCCCGCTTCAACACATGCTCTCACCAACAAAAATCCGGGATCCGAAATTCCAGGTGTGCCGGCATCGGAAACAAGCACGGACTCAACACTGTTAAGAATTCTGTCGACTGCACCTTTCAGCGCCTTGTGTTCATTGTGTGCATGAAATGGAACCACGTGTTTGCTTATATCCAGATGCGTGAGCAATTTCTTCGTGACACGGGTGTCCTCAGCAAAGATCAGATCGCATTCTTTCAGCACACGAATTGCCCGGAGCGTAATGTCTTCCAGATTTCCAATCGGTGTGGGCACGAGTATGAGTTTGGGCATGTACTTACAATTTCACAATTTGAATTATTGACTAAAGGGTTAAGAAATCCTCCCCCTTAGTCCCCCTCCAAAGGGGGAAACAAAATTAGCGCGTCAAAACTACATAATCCTGTAAAAGTGTCTGAAGGAATGTCATTCGTTGCGAAGGCGTTTCATTCAGGCCGATCAAACGTGCCGATTCATCGGCCAAAGCGATGGCGAATCGCTTTGTTTCTTCATTGGGGTACTTTTGAACGCGTTGTATCGTATTCTTAATGAGCAACATGTCTTCATCCGTAAATCGCGTTACATTCGGATAAGTTGGAATATGTTCCCCAATACTTTTGATCGAAAGAACATCCGAAAGTACATATTTTACACTTGTTTTATTTCGGATCACCAGTGTTCCCGCCATGGCATCGCCTAACCGCTGCCTTTTTTTAGCGGTAGCAGAAAAAACAGCCCCCAGTACCCCGAACCCGGCCCAAAGCAATACTGTGATATCTGCACTGATCCAGAGGAAATCACCCCGAAAAACCCATCTCGTAAACACCTCCCTCAAGCCAGGTCTTTCTCCATGCACAGTTACCACACGAATACCCATGAGATATTTACCCAAGCTTTGTCCTTGTGTGAAGTATTCCATCAGCGGATTGTAAAATATCCAGGGAATTTTTATCAGCAAGAGTTGTACAAACAGTTCCGTACCGTAACTGGCAACGACATTCGACAAACCCAGCACGATGGACATGATAACAAAATAGATGATGAAAGTCACTACGTCGATCATGGCGGCAGCAACGCGCTGGATCGTCGACGCTAGCTCGAACTCCACCTTCACATGCTGTGCTGACTCGAATTCTACGGTGTCCATGCTCCAAATGTAAAAAATTAAGTCCATGTCTCATGTGCTGAATCTGCATGAAACAGCCTTGATTTGTTTAAACCGGGTCTAAATTAAGCACACTGACATTTTCATGACAAACTAAACGTATGCGCTTCGCATCTTTGTAGTCTACAGTCGAAATCCGTGTTGGAGAACTATCATATTATCGCTTTTACGCACCGCAACCTCGACCTCAATGATATTGGCAAACTGCATATCGATGAGACGAAGCAAGCACAGCGCTTGAGGGTACTTTCTGACACTGTTGGCCTCGACGAACTCATGTTCCTTTCTACTTGTAACCGAGTTGAATTTCACTTTCTTACACCTCGTGAAGCAGATTCAGACTTCGCGCTGGATTTCTTCCGGACCTTATATCCAGAGATGAGCAGTGAACAGATCGAACACTATGCGCATCGTGGGGATCAATTCAAGGGTATTGGAGCAGTTGAACACATATTATCTGTGGCATCTTCCATCGATTCGATGGTTGTTGGTGAACGTGAGATCATCACACAGGTCAGAAATGCGTTCGAGGCTTCCCGAAACATGGAATTAACCGGCGACTTTATTCGGGTATTGATGCGTCATACGATCGAGACTGCCAAACGTGTTTATACAGAAACAAGTATTGCGATCAAACCTGTTTCCGTTGTTTCACTGGCTTATCACAAGCTCCGCGACATGAATATCCCGCTTGATGCGCGTGTAATGATCATCGGTGCGGGGGTCACCAATACCAACATGAGCCGTTTCCTGAAGAAACATGGATTTAAACATTTTGCCGTATTCAACCGAACGCTCTCCAAAGCGGAGTCGTTGGCTCAGGATCTTCAAGGAAATGCATACCCATTGAATGATCTTTCGGATTTTCGCAAAGGATTCGATGTGCTGATCACGTGCACAGGTTCTGAACACCATATTGTAACTCCCGAGATATATGCGTCGCTACTGAACGGGGAAACGGACCGGAAAGTTATAATAGACCTTGCACTTCCTCAGGATATCGATCCCGAGATCGTTGCAACACGTAAAGTCACGCACATCTCTGTCGAAGTTCTCCAAAAGATATCCAACGAAAACCTCAAGGAACGATCTAAAGAGATCCAACGCGTGGAGGAGATAATCGCTGAAGCCGTGTTCGAATTCCGAAATATTCATAAGCTTCGGTCTGTAGAGCTTGCAATGCGTGAAGTACCTCAGAAAGTAAAAGAGATCCGATCGAATGCGGTAAACGAAATATACAAGGATGAGATCAACCGTTTAGATCCGCATTCCCGCGAGGTACTGGAAAAGGTGATCGGCTACATGGAAAAGAAATACATGAGCGTTCCCATGATCATGGCGAAGGAAATTCTCTTAAAACATTGAAATGACCCACATTCGCATTGGTTCCAGAGGTAGTGAACTGGCTTTATGGCAGGCAAACCATGTGAGGCGGCAGCTGGAGCAACTTGGATGCTCTGTGGACATCATCGTCATCAAGACACAAGGCGATGCCATACAACACCTCAGCTTCGATAAGCTCGAAGGAAAAGGATTTTTCACGAAAGAAATCGAACAGGCACTGCTGGACAACACTGTTGACCTGGCTGTTCATTCGCACAAAGACTTGGAAACAACTCCTCCAGTTGGTTTGATCATCGCCGCAGTTTCGGAAAGAGAAGACCCAGCAGATCTTCTGCTCGTTTCAAAGAACGCTGTTGATAAGGACAATATATGGATGCTGAAGGTTGGAGCTGTTGTAGGCACCTCCTCTGCACGACGTAAATCGCAGGTAATACGCTTTCGTGATGATGTGGAGATCAAGGACCTCCGCGGAAATGTTCCGACACGTATCCAAAAACTAAGAGAAGGCCATTACGATGCGATCCTCCTGGCAAAAGCCGGTGTTGACCGCTTGCAAATCGACTTAAGCGAGTTCGAAGTCCTTCGGCTGGATCCTACGGAATTCGTCCCTGCTCCGGCACAAGGTGTTCTGGCTCTTCAGATAAGGGAATCCGATACGGAGCTCTGCACGATCCTGCAGCGCATGAATCACCCTGAGGTACAGCAACGCATCAATGTAGAACGCAAGGTGCTCAACCTGATGCAGGGAGGATGTCAGCTGCCACTAGGCGTGTACTGTGATGAAGAGCACATTGTGTACGTGTCACATGCAAGACACTGGGAAGAGTGCTCAAGCTGGTATGAATATGCCACCGACGATTTAGAAGGACTTGCGGAAGTGATCGCAGAGGATCTTCGTCAAACCACTGCAGACGAATAGCAGGAAAATGGTTCGTTCAGTTTTTATATCACGCGACCTTGAACAGGTTAAGGAGCTGGCTGTTTTTTGTGTTCAACAAGGAATTCACCTCACCCCACGATCTCTCATTCGCTTTGAAGGGATATATACGCATCCGAAAAGGCCATTCGATATCATCTTTTTTCCCAGCATTCGGGCAGCTGCCTACTTTTTGGAATACAATACCATTCCAAATGGAGTGGCGGTTGCATGTATCGGTGAGCAAACGGGTGAAAAACTGCGAGATATAGGAGTAACGCCTTCTTTTATTGGTAAGCACTCCGGTGATCCCAAAAGCGTTGCCCGAGCATTTGCCGCATTTGCCGTCGGAAAAAGGGTATTGATACCCAGCTCGACAGTCTCCAACAAGACCTTGCAAGAGTTCTTACCCGAAGATCAGGTCGAAACACTCACTGTTTACCGAACGATCCCGGATCCTGTGAGAATCACAGACCATGAATTGTATGTATTCTCCAGTCCTTCCAATCTGAATGCTTTCCTAGAGCTGAACACTATTCCCGATGACGCACAGGTGATCGCATGGGGAAAAACAACACTAAACTCCTTGGAGTCTAAAGGTTTAAAGCACACACATTGTCTAAACGATGCCAATACCAACGAACTTATCAAATGGATCAAACAAAACGGGTGACCCTTTCGAATCACCCGCATATCTTTTGTTTTATTTGCATTTACCTTACCACCAGCGGTTTCATTTGTGCGCTACTGCCATTGCTCAAACGAATGTTGTAGATTCCTTTTGCCAGCGCATTTGTCTCCATGAGAACCAAATTCGTTCCCTGTGCTGCTTGAATGATCTCTTTTTTAACGGTCTTTCCAGCCAGATCTAGCACCTCCAGTACAGTAATACCGACTTCAGCTACCGCAAAGCTGATCTCCACATCTCCTTCCGTTGGGTTCGGATACACGCTGAAGTCCGCAATATCCTGAATTTCTGTCAAACCAAGTATAAGAATATCGGATGGATCTCCCTTATATAGATTGATATCATCCAGGTAGAAGTTATTGCCGTTCTCTCCCTCAAAACGGAAACGCATTCTAAAATTCTCTGAAAAATAACCTGATGTAACATTGATCATATGAACCGTCACCCAATCGGAAAGCTCAGGAATCCAGGAAGAAGGAAATGTTTGTGAGGAAAGCTGGTTACCATGCAGGGTCTTTCGCTGAACCCAGTTATCTCCACAATCAGCCGATATAAATACCTTTAGCCACTCATCGTTGGAACTGATCCTCTTGCGGTAGGCATAGCGGAAGCTGAGTGTAACGTTTTCGGTATCAGGATCAACAACGGAAAGATCGATCGGTGCCGAGATCAGTTCGTCCCAGTTATTCCCTCCCTGTCCATAGTTTACAAGCCTCGCCGATCTTTCACCGCTTGAACCCGCTCCATCGAAAACACTGAATTTATTGTTCTCCCCCGGATTGACAACGACCCAGTTCGGATTGTTATTAAAGGTGGTGTAGTTTTCAAAACCCTCCCAAAATGGAACCGAGAAATAAGAAGGAAAAACAGCGATCATATTTGTTTTTACCTCTGTATCGGAATTCACACCATCACTTGCGGTAAGGCTTATCGAATAAAATCCTTGAGTAAGGAACTGTACTTCTGGATTCTGGCTTCCGGCGGTTGTTCCGTTAACGAACATCCAATCCGTTCCTTCCGATCCTGGTGAGATGTTCCATGTCCAGGCATTTGGAGCATTGAAACTGTAATCGTAAAATGGCACCGTTTCTCCAGCGCAAATCTGTCTCTTAAAAGCGTCGAATTCCGCTTTGCAGAACACATCAGATTGATTTATTCCTGTAGAAGTCACATTAGCTGCTGTTACCATGTTGGCCAAAAAGTCGATGTCGATAAAGTTGTTTTGCATTATGCTTACCTGATCCATTGAAAACATGTTCTGGCAGGCATTGTAACTCATATAGTTCTCGATCTGATCAAGCGCATCAAACCCAAAATCGTCATTTTGAGGGATTAGGGAACAAGAGTTCCACACCATCGAACAACTCCAGTTGGCCTCAGCTTGCGGAGGTGTATCGCAACAATAATCACCATTAGAACTGCAATCCGTATCATGACAAGCCCCCGATGGTCCTTCGTCAAAGATGTGTTGAAGACCAAGAAGGTGTCCCATTTCATGTGTCATTGTGCGACCATCGGAGAATGCTGCAGTGCCAATCGTCCCGAAAGTGTCGTTGCGAATCAGAATGCCATAGTTCTCACCATTCGGCCAATAGGGAAGGTATGCATAGCCAAGGATCATCCCAGGACCATCATTCGAAATGGAGTTCACCACCCAAATATTGAGATAGCGATCCATGGGCCACTGGTCCGAACCACCGTTGCTACTGTATTTGCAGGCGTCGTCAGCATTGTAGGTCAGTTCGGGAGCATTGACACGTACGATCCCATTCGTGCAATTTCCATTCGGATCGATCTTTGCCAGTTTGAACTGCACTTTCATATCACCGGCTATTGATCTGAATGGTGCTCCTGCAGTATTTCTTGTCTCTGATGTATCCGAATTCAACCTGTTGTAATCCTCATTCAGCACGCGCAATGCGTCATATACCTGCTCCTCGCTGATATTTCCAATCCCGTTGTCGTGAATAATATGAACAACTACAGGAATGTACAGGATCGCTTTATTACCTGCTGAAGATCCCGATGCAGCTTTAGACATGCCTTTGTGCAGTGTGAGTGCATACTCCGGATGTGTTTCTTTTAAACGTTGTTGAATCAGGTCTGTGCCACACCAATTTTGCTGGGCCAAGGTCCAAAGTGATGAAAAAACGATGGAGATAAATACAATTGATCTTTTCATAGTAAACGCCCTAAAGAAAGGGGTCTTAACGACCCCTCACACAAATGTTAATCTCGAATTACTTCACAACAAACTGAAGGGCTTTTCTCACGCCTCCAACCTGAATGTTCAAAAAGTATGTTCCAGCTGCGAGCTCGTCCGTTCCGAGCACAACAAGGTTATTTCCTTCAAGTGCTTTCACAATGTTGGTCTTGACGATTTTTCCTGAAATATCCTGAACCTGCAAAATTGCTTCTTCACTCGACGGAACGGTAAAGGATAGATTAAGTTCCCCTTCTGAAGGATTCGGATACAGGTTCAACCCTGTTATTTCTCCTTCTTCTGTGACATTAAGCACAAGATTATCGGATGGTGACCCTTCGTAAATGTTGATATTGTCCAGGAAGAAATTGTTCCCGTAATCACTCTCGAATCGGAACTTATACCGGAAATTATCTACCCAATAGTCGGAGGTTACATTCGTCATGTGCACAGTAACCCAATCACCAGGAGAAACTGACGTATAGGAAGACCCAAGGACGATCGATCCAAGTGAGTTTCCGCTGCGCGTGAGACGCTGCGCCCAATTCTCTCCACAATCCTTTGAAATAAACACTTTGAGGTACTCTAAATCAGAAGAACTACGCTTCCTGTAGGCATATCTGAAGCTCAAGGTTGCAGCCGTCAAACCGGAAAGGTCCACAGGGCCCGACTGCAATTCATCCACGCTTCCTGCTGTCTGACCGTAATTGATCAATTTAGCACATTTGGTACCAGTGTGTCCGAAATTGGATTCCAGGGTGAATTTGTTGTTATTATTCTGGTTTATGATCTGCCACTGTGTGAGATTATCAAGGCTGGTGTAACTTTCAAAACCTTCAAGGAAAGGTATCGTTGCCGGAGCAGGTAATACAGTGATGTAAGCGGTTTTCGTTTCAGAGTCGGATGCCGAACCATCTGTAGCGGAGAGACTCACCTGATATACACCCGGAGTAGAATAAGTTATTGAAGGGTTCTGTTCGGTAGATGTAGCCGGTGTTCCTCCCGCAAAACTCCAGTTCCAATCCGTCACGGCATTGTAGGTGTCATCCGTGAACTGCACAGCATCACCAACACACACGGTTGTTCTGTCAGCAAAGAAGTCGGCCTTGCAAAGAGTGAGCACACCTGTAGCACCGGTTTGGTTGAGATTATTAGCGGTCCATAAGTTGTTCCTTCCACCTGACGAAGAAGTTATCGCATTTCGCATACGAGTGACCTGACCTTGTGTAAACATTTTTGAACAATACGAGTAATCCATGTAATTTTCCACATTATCCTTGATGGCAAAACCAAAGTAGCCATCATCCGAAGTGCATGTGTTGGCGTTAAGGTTACAAGATTGAACTCCGATGCAATTCGGTGTGTCCTGTACATTGTCATCAGTACCACAGCTGGATGTATTTCCGGGATTGTTATTCCCTCCCCATGTATGATCAAGGTTGAGCCAGTGACCAGCTTCATGCGTAAGGGTGCGACTGCTTCCAACGGAAGCCGTTCCAATTGAACCAACATAGTTGTGAAGCACCCAAATACCGTTCTTCATCCCAGTTCCGCCGAATGCCGGTTTGTATGTATAACCCGCTGCACCACCGATATCGCCACAAACAAAGACATTCATGTAGCGGTTACCTGGCCACTGACCATTGAACACATCATTACCCGCAACAATGGCGTTCACCTGTGCGTCACCATCGTCACCCTGATAACTCAATGCACTTTGAGTTCTTGTGATCCCCTTGAAACAGGCTCCGTTGGGGGCCTTGGTGGCAAGAACGAATTCGATTTCAACATCTGAGGGCTGTGGTTCTATGGTTCCAGGAGCAGCCACGCCATCGAACTGGGATTGAACATTAGCCGCATCAGCATTCAATCTGCGGTAGTCTCGGTTGAGGATATTGAGCGCATCATAAATCTGCTCATCGGAAATATTTTCCTCACCTCCATTGTGAATCACATGAAATACCACAGGGATCTTGTAAATAGTCCCTTTCGTGTGATCTTGTTTGCTTTTATTTTGCTGATCCTTATGCAGTTCATCCTGGTACAATTGGAACATCGCAGGATCCTCATCGATCATTTTCTGGAGCTTCTTGTGCGTATGACAGAATTCCACTGATTCTCCCTCCCTTGTATTCGAAGGATCAGGAACTCTCTGCGGTCGCTGTCCGAAAACAGCACTGAAAACAAGTAGGCTGGAGACCGCGGACAGTATCGTTTTCTTCATAGATAACAGTTTTAGTTTCGTTTAAACGCTCCAAATTACGAAATGGTTTGAAGAAATCCGGACAATTAGTGAAAAAAACTAGCGATCCTGTGACAAAAGGTAAGACTTATTGACTGAACTGTCAAAGACTACAAACCACCCCCATTGATTCATTGGAATTCCTTATAAAATCTATAAGTCTGTCAGCAACTTCATCCGGAGGAACCAGTTGATCATTGCTCTTCAACTCCTCAAAACGGGACAGGGAAGAAAAATCTTCTGTTCCTGCGCTTCTGATCGCTTGTTGCATTTCAGTATCAATGACTCCCGGGGCAATGGAAAAAACGCTGATCTTCCTCCCCTTTTCTATTTCCTCCAGGAGGAAAGTTTGTGAAAACATATCGAGCGCTGCCTTCGAAGCACAATAAGCTGACCATGAAGGAATGGGTCTCCTGCCTGCACCTGAACTGATGTTCACGACAGTCAGCATTTGAGTGGGAGAAACAGCCCTTGCGATTTTGCTGCATAAAAGCATTGGTGCCACAGTATTCACCTGCATCACGACAGAAGCATCGGGCTTCTGCTGGTCTGATATCCGCCTGATATTACCGATTATTCCGGCATTATTGATAAGAATTGTCTCTTCATCAATCTGACCAAAATCGATCACATTGACCTGTAAGGGATCACTTAGATCACATTGTATGAAACGAAAATTTGGATGTCCGATCTCATGTGAGCGACCTATTCCTATCACATCACAACCGGTTTTCAGGTATTTCTCCGCAAGAGCCTTTCCCAGTCCGCGCGAAACGCCGGAGATAAGAACCTTCATATTATGCCAGTGCCTGTTCCAGATCGGCGATGAGATCCTCTACATCTTCCACCCCGACGCTCAGGCGGAGTAGATTGTCAACCACACCTGCCTTCTCACGCTCCTCTTTGGGGATCGAAGCATGCGTCATCGTAGCCGGGTGATTGATCAAAGATTCAACACCTCCAAGTGATTCTGCAAGAGAGAATACTTTAAAAGATGAAGCAACACGGAAAGTATTTTCAATCGACTTTTCTTTCAGTACGATGGAAATCATTCCACCAAAATCACGCATTTGTTTTTTGGCACTATCATGGTTTGGATGCTCCGGGAAGCCCGGCCAATAAACCTTTTCGATCTTCGGGTGGTTCTTCAGGAATTCAGCTATTTTTCGTCCGTTCTGACAATGACGCTCCATGCGCAGGTGCAGCGTTTTGATCCCTCTCAATACCAGGAATGAATCCATCGGCCCAGGGTTGGCTCCGGAACTGTTCAGGATGAAATATAATTTTTCATGCAAGTCTTTATCGTTGGTGATCAAGGCACCCATGACCACATCCGAGTGACCTCCAAGGTACTTGGTAACGGAATGCATGACGATATCGGCACCAAGATCCAAAGGATTCTGCAAGTAGGGTGAAGCAAACGTATTGTCCGCGACCATGAGAATATTGTGTGCCTTTGCGATGGCTGATACCGCCTGAATATCAATGATCTGCATTGTGGGATTGGTCGGCGTTTCAGCCCAGATCAACCTTGTATTGGAGTTAATGTAATTCTTCACATTCTCCGCGTTGGTAAGGTCAATGAAATGGAACTTGATTCCGAACTTCTCATAGATCTTGGTGAACAAACGGTAGGTACCTCCGTAGAGATCATCACCGGTAATTACCTCATCACCTGGACTTAATAACTTAAGTACCGCATCCGTCGCTGCAACACCACTGCTGAAAGCCACACAATGTTTACCGTTCTCCAAAGCCGCCAGCGCCTCCTGAAGGGCCTCTCGTGTGGGGTTCTTCCCCCGCGCATAACCGTATCCCTTATTCACTCCGGGTGCTTCCTGCACATAAGTCGAGGTCTGATAAATGGGCGTCATGATCGCACCGGTGGTGGGATCGGCGTGAACACCGGCATGAATGGCTTTGGTTCCGAATTTCATGGTCATACTTTTGATTCAGACAAATGTAGTAATTAGTACCTTAGCAACGTGAGTGCCGCTCGGGAAAGGATTAAACAATTGCTTGAAGAATCGACTCGATTCAACGCCAATGATGTGCTTGTACATGCCGAGCATCAGCTGGTGTTCCCACTCGATCCTACGTTGACGGAACATGCCTTACATCCATTTTCGTCCCTGATCCGTTCTGCACGCGAGACAGAGCGCGAAAGCGGGATCCTACCGCTGTGTGTCACAAGAGGTATCTTGCACTGGGAGATCAAATCAGTTCCTGTTAAAAGTCCGATCCTGCTCATGCCGGCCGTTCCGCTCATTGACAAGATCGCTCAAACGGTTCGCTTCGAATTCGATCCTGAGGACGCGATCATCAACCCGTTTGTGGTCAACCGGCTGCGTCAGGAATTCGGTATCCGAATTGAAGATACCGGCCTTGTATTTGAGGAGGTATTGGCACAACTAACGACTGCAGGAATTCAGCATTTTGACCCGGAAGTTTATATGATCGGTAACTTTCACCATCATCGGTTTGAAGTGATCAAGGAACTGGAGGAATTACTGGACGGTTCGATCGCTCCACATCTAGCTGTACTTTTGGGAGATGAAAGTAACGTTACACAATCGGATCTAGCCTATTCCAATCAGCTACTTTTTCCGGCTGATCCTGACCAATTGGACGTTTATGCCGCTTTTCGTTCGGAGAATCTTGTTGTTCAAGGTCCACCAGGTACCGGGAAATCACAGGTACTTGCAAATCTGCTATCCAAACTGATTCACGCGCAGAATTCGGCACTGGTCATTTCCGAGAAACGTGTTGCCCTTGAGATAATTCAACGCAAACTAGGCACATTCGGTCTGGATGAGCTCTGTTTTGTAACCACCTCCGAAACAAGTTCAAAGGAGGTGATTTCAGCATTAAAAGTAGCTTGGATACACTATGAACAGTTCAAGGAAGTCCCCAAGCAAAATCTTTTACTTTCCGAACAGTATTTCCACAAGCTTCAGCTTCAGCTCGATCTGCTCAATGATTCTTCATTGTATGGTGGAGTAGGATATTCAACATTCATCAAACTCGTTGATGGCCGAGATCTATCGTCGGTAGAATACCTCAGTGAATTGCCTGAAACAGCTATCTGGCTGCAACATAAAACCGAAGTCACCAAGCTGTTCGACCTCGGGATCAACCACTTCGTTGGA
>JBKCAB010000841.1:0-2419 GCA_046307935.1 Bacteroidota bacterium
AGGTGATCCTGTTGGATGAACCATTTTCTCATCTCGATACCCGATTACGAAAAAAACTGATCAACTACCTGCTTGAACTCAAATCAATAAGGGGAACATCTATTGTGTTGGTATCACACGACGGGAGCGAAGTTCTGGCACTTTCCGATTGTATTTACTTCATGAAGAACGGAAGACTTATCAAAAAGGGCTCTCCTGAAAAAGTTTATTACAGGCCTTCAACAATAGAGGAAGCAAGAATGTTTGGGGCTATGAATTCTGTTCGTGTCGGGGAGGAGAGGTACCTTTTTCGTCCTGATGAATATTCATTGCATCAAATCGAGACAGCTCCCTTGTTGGAACTAGAGTTTTTGGGTTCTGTATTCACGGGCCCCGTTCATGAGAATAGCTTTAAAACGAGTCGAGGCGAGAAGGTAGTATTATTCAGTTTTATACCTTTGAGGAATGTCACTCGATGCTGGATCGAACGAAAAACCAATTAGGCTGTCATTCAGGGAGAAGGTCGAAGTCTTTTTTGATACGTTCGGAGCCTTTTTTAAAGTTAAGGGACTGCATCACGGTGCGGCGCTTGCCTATTATGCATTATTGGCAATGGTGCCACTGCTTTATTTTTCTATTTCCGTTTTTGGTCGTTTGATCGGAAAAGACATGATGATCTCGATCATTTCAAGTTTATTGAAAGAGCAGGTTGGAATAGAGGATGCTACTGGTATCATCTTATTTCTGGAATCCTTACATCTGGATCAGGGGAATCTCGTCATGGATGTAGTAGGTATTATTTCCCTGCTCATTGCCTGCTCAGCACTGCTTGTTTCTTTCAAAACAGCGATCAATGCCTACATGGGGATCCGGATTGACCATGTGAGTTCAAAAAGGGCGATATTGCAGGAATTGATCTTTCGTTTGATCTCGATCGTTCTGATCGCCACATTCACATTGGTCATCATAGTCGTATATTTTGCCCAGCTTTTCTTCGTTTCACTTGGTGACAGATGGATGGATGCCCAAGTTATTCACTGGATTTTTTCCGGATTTTCGCGTCACGGTTTTTCGATCCTTTCCAATCTTGTTATTTTCTCGATCATTTTCAGGTATGTTCACGACGGTGTTGTTCGATGGAGGCTCGCATTAAGAGGAGCAGTGGTGACATCGGTCATGTTGTATCTGAGTCAGTTGCTGATCAAGTATTACCTGATCAATTTCTTTTTTGCTTCTGATGGTGGTATAGCAGGTTCTATTCTGGTGATCATGGTTTGGGTGTTTTATTCATCAGTTGTGATCTTCTTTGGCGCAAAATATACTGCGGTCTATGCTCAGCGTGTGGGTGTCCCAGTAATTTTTAAATGATTAAATATCCGTCATTTATTTGATTACATTCTAGGAATTATTAGCTTTGTAAAAAAGTTAATCATGCAGATAGGGAATAATCTGAAGCTACTTCGGAAAAGATTGAAGCGTTCTCAAGAGGAAGTTGCACAAGCATTGGGACTGACACGTTCAACATACAGTGGTTATGAAAATGGAGTCGCGCAGCCCAGTCTTGAGGTATTGGTTTCCTTCAGTGATTACTACAAGGTATCTATCGATGATCTTGTCCGAAAGGATTTTGAAACATATTCGGATACAGAGTGGAGCCGTCAAGATCAGGGTTTGCTTACTGACGTGAAAGGACAGAAGTTGCGCGTGCTGACAGCGCTGGTCAATCAGGAGAATGAAGAATTGATCGAATTGGTGCCACATAAAGCGAGTGCAGGTTATGTATCAGGTTACGCTGATCCGGATTACCTGAAGGTGTTACCTACCTTTCATTTACCTTTCCTATCCAAAAGTAAAAAGTACCGTTCCTTTCCGATCACAGGTGATTCTATGCCGCCAGTCGTGGACGGATCCTTCGTGGTTGGAGAGTTTGTACAAAACTGGATGACTATCCGCTCTGGTACACCTTGTATTGTGGTGACAAAGGATGAGGGAATCGTGTTCAAAGTAGTTCATAATCTTTTGGATACCAGTCAGTCGTTTCAGTTGTGCTCAACTAACACTTTCTATAAACCGTACCTTGTTCATGCCAATGATATCCTTGAGCTATGGAAATTCGTGAACTATATATCGCCCGAACTTCCGGATGTCCGACCTGACGATAGCTCACTGGCACGAACAATTCAGGATCTGCAGAAAGATATCAGTGAATTAAAGGAAGTGATCCGTCGTTGAATTATTTTTTACTCCATAAACCATTTTCAAGCTGAATAAGCTCGTCTAGAAGCAGTTGACGTAATATAGGTTTTAATGCGTTTTCTTCGATTCCTATTTCGCTGGATAATTGTTGAATAGATAGTTTTTCTTCAAGTAAAGAAAGAATAGAATCGATGAGTTCTTTGGTGTTTTTGTGTTCATTTCTTCGTTTACATATATCACAATT
>JBKCAB010000842.1:0-4935 GCA_046307935.1 Bacteroidota bacterium
GTGTGGGACAATACAGTAGATGTCAGCAATACACGAAAGAAAAATCTTTCCATTGTGCTGGAACAGTATAACGAACTGCGCTCTAAGCTTGACCCTATAATCATCGAGCTAACGAGCATTGAAAAACAGCTAGACGAGAAAGGGATTCCTTACACAAAGAATAAGGACGACCGCTGGAAAGAAGATTAAATACGACAAGGGAGGGCAACCTCCCTTTTTTATGCTATCACTTGGCGAATGAGCGTTACCAAGCCAACTCCGAAGATCATCAACAGGACAATGCGTTGGAAATTTTGCTCACTAATGAGTACGAGGATCCTTTTTCCGATCAATGTTCCAATGACACTTATCACCAAAAGAAGCAGGATCACGGGCAGGTCGTGAACATGAACAAAACCATTGGCGGTATAGACCACACTGCGGCTCAGGTCCACACCAAAATCGATCAGTGCAGATGTCGCAATGAAAAGCTCCTTCTCCATACGGAATGCAGAAAGCAGCATGCCACGGATCGCTCCACCTGTGCCAACAAGGCCTGCGAGGAATCCTGAGACACTGCCCCCCAAGAACATATTGATCCCTCCGGGCTGTAGCTGTACAGAACGAAAAACGAGAAATATCAGACTGAATACGACCAGGAAAACGGAAAGAATGGTCTCCAGCAGACCCGCATCAGCGAACTTACTGAATAACGCTCCAAGACTGACAAACAGGACTGCAGGTGCACCGATCTTGAGAATAATATCCCATTTGATACCCTTATTGAACAGAAAGATCTTCGATACATTACTAAATACATGAAACAACGCTGTGATCCCCAATACGGAATGAAAATCGAAGAAAATAGAAGCGATCGGCACAAAGAGGACCGATGAACCGAAACCACTGACTGTTCCCAGTATCTCAGAAAAAAGCGCCAAAACAGCGAACAAAAGCAGTTCTTCGGTCATCACTGCAAATTTAATCAGTGCCGCCGAATGAAGGGCTAATTAGCCGACCGTCAATGCATCCTGTACTTTTTCAGATGTCAACGCGATATCAATAACCTCTTTCATCGTTGTCACATAATGGAATTTCAGTCCTTTGAGATAGTCCTGAGTAATATCTTCCACGTCCTGTTGGTTCTTTTCACAAAGAATGATCTCTTTTATATTCGCACGTTTCGCAGCGAGGATCTTTTCTTTGATACCGCCCACCGGAAGCACCTCTCCCCTCAATGTGATCTCGCCAGTCATAGCAAGCTGCTTCTTCACCTTGCGCTGCGTAAAAAGGGAAGCCAGTGAGGTAAGCATGGTGATACCCGCGCTGGGTCCATCTTTTGGTGTAGCCCCTTCAGGAACATGGATGTGAACATTGTAATTATCAAATACATCCTGTGACAAAGCCAACCAACTGCTGTGTGCTTTCAGGAATTCAAGCGCGATCACGGCCGATTCCTTCATCACATCACCCAAATTTCCCGTGAGGGTCAGTTTACCTTTCCCTTTTGTCAAGGATGATTCGATGAACAGAATATCTCCTCCAACACTCGTCCATGCAAGTCCTGTGACCACTCCGGCAACTTTATTGTCCAGGTATTTCGTGCGTAATCTTCCTGCGCCAAGCACCTTTTGAAGCTCATCGAGGGAGATCTTCGGATCAAATTCTTCTCCCATCGCGATCTGACGAGCTCTGTTGCGAACAAGCTTGGCAACATGCTTATCGAGGCTGCGCACTCCAGATTCATTGGTGTACTCTTCAATAAGTTTTTCAAATACTTTTTTATCGATCTGAATATCTTTTTTAGAGATACCATGTTCCGTGATCTGTTTCGGCAATAAATGCCGTTTTGCGATCTCAGCCTTTTCCTCCAGCGTGTATCCGTTCACTTCAATGATCTCCATACGGTCGCGCAGCGGTGCCTGTATCGTTGACAAACTGTTGGCGGTGGCAATGAACATTACCCTGGAAAGATCGAATTCCGTTTCCACATAATTATCGTAGAACGTGCTGTTCTGCTCAGGATCGAGCACTTCAAGTAATGCGGACGACGGATCTCCGTGATTGCTCCGTCCTAATTTATCGATCTCATCCAGGACAAATACCGGATTCGCTGTTTCAGCTTTCTTTAGACTCTGCATGATCCTGCCTGGCATCGCCCCAATGTAGGTCTTTCTGTGACCTCGGATCTCAGATTCATCGTGCAAACCACCCAGCGACATTCGGACATATTTCCTTCCCAGTGCCTCGGCAATAGATTTTCCAAGCGATGTTTTACCTACCCCGGGAGGCCCATAAAAGCAAAGGATCGGTGATTTCATGTTACCTTTCAACTTCAATACCGCTAAGTACTCAAGAATCCTCTCCTTCACCTTTTCCAGTCCAAAATGATCGCGGTCAAGAACCTTTCGGGCTTTCACTAGGTCAAGATCATCTGTGGTATATTCATTCCATGGAAGCTCCAAGAGCAGATCGAGGTAATTCAATTGAACAGTATATTCGGCTCCCTGAGGATTCATCCGTTGTAGCTTGTCCAATTCCTTTCCGAAGATCTTTTCAACCCGTGCATCCCATTTTTTCTTTGAAGAACGTTCTTCCAATTCGCGCACATCCTGTTCCTGCGGATTGTACCCCAATTCATCCTGAATGGTGCGCATTTGTTGGTGCAGGAAATATTCGCGTTGTTGACGGTCAATATCTTTTTTCACCCGCGACTGGATCTCGTTGCGCATTTCCAGCATTTGAACCTCCAATGTAAGGTGTTCGAGGACCATCATAACACGCTTGTTCATGTCCAGCTCCTCCAACATTTCCTGCTTTTTTGACACATCGGCGTTCATGTTGGATGAAATAAAGTTCACCAGGAATGTCGGGCTTTCGATATTGCCGATGGCAAATGAAGCTTCACTGGGGATATTTGGACTTTCTTTGATGATCTGCAAAGCAAGGTCCTTAACTGACTTGATCATCATTTCAAGCTCCTTATTCTTTCGATCGAACGGCTTTTCTTTCAGCATTTTAACCGTAGCTTTCAGATAAGGCTCCTTTTGTACCTCATCAACCAGTTCAAAACGCCTCTTTCCCTGGAGGATCACCGTAGTACTGCCGTCAGGCATTCGGAAGGTACGTAATATCTGTGCGACCGTTCCAATCTTGTGAAGGTCTTGAATCTCGGGTGATTCCTCCTCCTGATCGCGCTGAGAAACTACACCAACAATCTTGTTCCCTTTTCCTGCTTCCTGTATGAGTTTGATGGATTTATCACGTCCTACTGTTATCGGTATTACGACTCCCGGAAACAATACATTGTTCCTGAGCGGAAGAATTGGTAAAATATCCGGAAATACCTGTCGGTTCATCTGCTCCTCTTCCTCTGCAGTGATCAGCGGAATGAACTCAGCATCTTGGTCCATCGGACCAAAATTGAACATATGATTATCGAATAATTCGCTCATTTCGTACACAATTGATTTAGATAATGACACTCTTCCTCCTCGTTACAGGTCATTCTGTCAGTTTTCCCGATCCAAGAGCCTTTTCTCATTCGAGAACAAGCCTTTCGTCTGGGTATACCGGGAAACGCAAAGGCTGTGCCATCGCAGAAAAAACGGAAATTTTGTCCTATTCCTGATCCGCGATATGGCGAAGGACAGCAATTTCTGCCT
Source organism: Bacteroidota bacterium (assembly GCA_046307935.1). Lineage (GTDB taxonomy): Bacteria > Bacteroidota > Bacteroidia > Flavobacteriales_D > Crocinitomicaceae > M0103. The sequence goes on from JBKCAB010000842.1 coordinate 3,645, forward strand.
CGGTCAGTTTTTTTCCTCTCCGTGCCATCATGTTTTCAGCGGCTTCAATGGCCTTATCAAATCGGAAACTGACAAAGCCCTCTGCTCCTCCCCAGCTGAAGGAAGGCACGTGTTTCGCAGGAAAACCTGCACCAAAAATATTGGCTGAAACACCAACTACAGTTGCTGTGTTGAACATGGTATTGATCGCGCACTTAGAATGATCACCCATAATAAGCCCCATGAACTGGATACCGGTTTCTTCTTCCTGTTGGGTCTCGTAGCTGTATGTGCTCACCGCTCCGTAATTGTTCTTCAGATTGGAACAATTCGAATCTGCACCAATATTGCACCATTCGCCAATAACGGCGTTGCCAAGAAAACCATCGTGTCCTTTATTGGAATACGCCTGAAAGATCACGTTATTGATCTCACCCCCAACACGGCACTGCGGACCTACGGTTGTTGCACCGTACACCTTTGACCCCATTTTCAGTGAACCTCCATCGCACAAAGCGAAAGGTCCTCTAACCAAGGATCCTTCCATTACCTCGCTCTTCTTGCCGATATAGACCGGACCGCCTGTCGTGTTGATCACGGATGCTTCCACGATGGCTCCTTCTTCAATGAAAAGCAAGTCAGGATCGCCGATCAAAATATTCGTCGGAGAAAGCGGCTCAGAAGTTCTACCTGCCTTAACAAGGTCAAAATCTGCACTCAATACAATTCCGTTCTTTAGAAAAAGATCCCAACGCTGCTCAATATATACCGGGGCAACACCTGTGAATTCCACTCGGTTCTCTCCGGTTCCTCTCTTGGCGATCCATTGATCACCTAACAACAGCTGTTCATTTTCACCCAGACTAAATACGGCTACCGCGAGCTCCTCATTTGGGATCACCGCCGCATTAATAAGCACCTCTGCCTCATCGTTGCGCCCGAAGACAGGTTTTAAATACGACTCCGTTCCATAGGAGATTTCCGCCCCGGCATCAAAAAACTTCCATCGTTCAGAATTGGTAAAGATGCCCATCCTCAATTCTCCCAAAGGACGAGTAAGTGTCAAAGGTGCAAAACGAAAGTGCAAACCGTTATCATCCAAAATTATTCTCATAACACGCGTTTTTGAGAGATAAGCAATAACATTACAAATGTCAGGAAACCATTGACGATCAGCAATTCATAGCCGAATGCATACCCCCCCAGCCAGCTGACCGAATTTTTATCCAGAATAAAGCAAAAAAGCGGAACGATCAGACATACGACCGGCACGAGTGATTCCTTCAATCTTCTCTTCGTGAGAATACCAAAG
>JBKCAB010000843.1:0-5552 GCA_046307935.1 Bacteroidota bacterium
AGATCTCCAGATTGTACCGGCTTCCAATAATGCGCTTTCAGCGCTTCTGAAAAAATAGCACTTACAACCGTTTTTCCGACTCCTGTTCCAATTCCTGAAATAACCAGCCTATCCATGATCTATCTCAACTGTGCACCGAGCTTTTCCTCCAGCTCAACCCTGATCCGATCCATGATTTTATCGATCTGTTCATCCTTCAGGGTTGCCTCCGGATCCTGGAATCTGAAGCTGACAGCATAAGACTTCTTGCCTTCCTCCAGGTTCTTGCCTTCGTAAACATCGAAGAGTCCCACTTCTTTCAGCAACTTCTTGTCACAGCTCCGTGCTGCTTCCTCGATCTGTCCAAAAGTAACCGCCTTATCCAATAGGAGCGAGAAATCCCTTTTCACTGCGAAGGTCTTTGGCAACTCGTTATATTTGATCTTCGTGTACTGCAGACAGCTCAGAATAGCATCCCAGTCGAGGTCCGCTACAAAGACTTCATTCTTTATTCCAAATGCTTTTCTCATCGCAGGACTCACCCAACCCATTTCACCGATCTTGTGCTTAAGAATCTGCAGCTGCACACCATCCTGAAGCAGTGAGCGCTTGAGTGGAGAATCCTTAAGCACCCCGTCAATCCCCAAGCGAGTTAGTACAGCATTTACAGTTCCTTTCAAGGAATAGTATGTGAACTGGTCATTCACGGCATTCCAGCTTTCCTCCTGGCGTCGACCGGAAATGACAAGGATCAGGCGCTTGTTCTCTGAATATCCTAAAGGGTAATTGAAGTACACTTTACCGAACTCAAAGAACTTCAGGTCGGCCCGCTGGCGGTTTTGGTTGTATTCAGCCGTTTCAAGTGCGTTGAACAAGAGTGTCTGACGCATCACATCGAGTTCCTGGCTGAGTGGGTTGAGTATTGGAACGTTGTGTTCTTCTTTCAAGACCTCGGCAGCAAACTTCTGGATATACGATGAACGGGTTAGCGAGTTGTTCATTGTCTCAGAAAAGCCCTTTCCTATAAGCATTTCAGAAAGCACCTCCTGAACACGCTCCATATCAGGTTTCGGGAAAATGACCATGGAAGAGTTGAGCTTTTCAGGAATAGGCACATTGTTGAATCCGTAGATCCTTAGCACCTCCTCGACCACATCCGCTTCTCGGGTTACGTCAACTCTATACGCCGGAATGGAAAGTGTCAGATGATCACCTTGTTCTTTCAGCACCTTGATATCGAGTAGGGTCAAAATTCTTTTAACGAGATCCTCAGGAATTTGAGTTCCGATGAGGCTGTTGCAACGTGAATAGCTGAATTCAACGGTCCTGTCTTCAATTTTCTGCGGATACACCTCAGCGATCTCCATGCCTGGACTTCCACCTGCCACTTCGATGATCAGATCCACTGCACGTTTCAATGCGTAATCAGTCAGCGTTGGATCAACTCCCCTCTCGAAACGGAAGCTTGCATCGGTATTGAGTCCGTGACGCTTAGCCGTCTTTCGAACAGACACGGGATCGAAATACGCCGATTCGATGAACACATCGGTCGTATCTTCCTTGACACCAGAACCCAGTCCACCGAAAACACCTGCAATGCAAAGGGATTCTGAACCATTGGTTATCATGAGATCGTCTTCAGACAAGGCACGCTCCGTTCCATCGAGGGTCACGAGCTTTTCTCCTTCAAACGCCGTTCTCACCACGATCTTCCCACCCAATGAACGGGTATCAAAGGCGTGAAGTGGTGTTCCCAACTCCCTCATCACGTAATTCGTTACATCTACCACGTTATTGATCGGTGTAAGGCCAACGGCACGCAGACGGTTCTGCAGCCAGGCCGGAGATGGTTTGATGGTCACTCCTTTGATGGTTTGCCCCATGTAACGCTGACATTTCTGCGTATTTTCAACAGAAATAGATATGGGCAAGCCCTCCCCCGCTCGTTTACTAACTCGGGGCAATTGTAAAGCAACATTGGAATTCCGATGAATATTCAAATAAGCGATCAGATCTCGCGCAACTCCTATGTGTCCCATGGCATCTGCCCTATTGGGCGTAAGTCCGATCTCGATCTGGTGATCGTCCTCAAGTTCAAGAATTTCTGCTAGATTCTTTCCAATCGGCGTTAATGGATCTAAGACCATGATTCCCGCATGGGAGGCACCTATCCCCAGCTCATCCTCAGCACACAGCATTCCTTGGGATTCAACACCGCGGATCTTCGAAATCTTTATCTTGAGTGGTTCATCGGGTGAGGGATAAAGTGTACAACCCACCGTCGCTACAGCAACTTTCTGTCCTGCAGCAACATTAGGGGCTCCGCAAACGATCTGCAGCGGTTCACCGCCGATCGAAACCGTAGTCACCTTCAACTTGTCTGCATCAGGATGCTTCTCACAAGATAGGACCTCACCAGTCACTACGCCTTCAAGACCGCCCTTCACCATCTCGATCTTCTCGATACTTTCAACTTCAAGTCCGGTTTCTGTGAGAATGGCTCCGATCTCCTCCGGTGACAGGTCGGTTTGCACATACTCTTTCAACCAGTTAAGGGATATTTTCATATGCTTTTTCTAATACTGAAAAACTGTCCTGCGAAGTTAAGCATTCTGAAGTTCTGTTGTTGGTGGTACTTCTACTTTCCATTCACCATTATTTATCGCCATTTGAACCAAAAGGTTTGTTCGTTGTTCACACTTTTACGAAATTCGGGACGCCAAATACACTCATTCAATGAGATTACTTTTTTTTATTTTCATTCTGATAGGTCTACCAGTGGTGGCCCAGGAAAAATTCACCCTCAGCGGTTACATTACTGATGCACGGAGCGGAGAAGCCATGATCGGCGCAAAAGTTTTCATTCCGAGTATCAGCCAGGGCGCTCTCACCAATACTTACGGATTTTACTCACTCACGGTACCATCAGGAAATTATGCCATAGAGTTCAGAGCAACCGGACTGAATACCAAAACCGTAAATGTTGATCTCACTAAGGATGTTAGGATGGACATTGAGCTCGGAAATGACCTGCAGGAGCTGCAGGAAGTTGAAGTGAGTGCTAAGAAGGGAGAGAATGTAAATTCAACTAAGATCGGCCAGATCGAGCTTGAGATCGATAAGATCAAGACATTGCCTGCATTCATGGGAGAGGTCGACATCATAAAAACTATTCAGCTTCTTCCCGGAGTTTCATCAGTTTCTGAAGGAGGACAAGGCTTTTATGTGCGCGGTGGCGGTCCTGACCAAAACCTCGTCTTGCTGGATGAAGGAGTGGTTTACAATGCGGCTCATTTATTCGGATTCTTTTCTGTATTCAATGCAGATGCCATCAATAGTGTAAACCTGATCAAAGGAGGCATGCCGGCTAATTTCGGGGGAAGAATGTCATCTGTACTTGAAGTGAATATGAACGAAGGAAACATGAAACAGTTCCACATCAAGGGTGGGATCGGTGCCATTTCATCTCGTTTAACGTTAGAAGGACCTTTAAAAAAAGACCGCGGATCTTTTATTGTTTCTGCGCGGAGGACTTACATTGATCTTATTATGAAAGCGGCAATTCCCGATACTTCACCTTTTGCTGGTTCGAGTTACTTTTTTTACGACATGAATGTCAAGCTGAATTACAAGATAACAGATAAAGACAGGATCTTCCTGAGCGGTTATTATGGTAAGGATCAATTTGATTTCGGAAGTCGTGAGGACGATTTCAATGTGAAAATGCCCTGGGGTAACGGTATTGCTGCCTTGCGTTGGAACCACCTGTTCAATAACAAACTTTTTATGAACTGGACGACCACTTTTTCGGATTACCAATTCTCTTTCGGATCTGAGCAAGATGAGTTTCGCTTCAAATTATTCTCAGGAGTCAGAGACATTGGGTCAAAGGTAGATTTCTCCTATTTTCCCAATACACGTCACAAGATCAAGTGGGGTGCTGACTACATCTACCATACGTTCACTCCAACCAGCGTTTCTGCTGAAGTCGACTCGGTTGTGTTCAATACGGGTACAGCCCAGAAATTGTACAGTCACGAAACGGCAGTATATATACTTGACGAATTCGACCTGAATGAAAAACTGAAGATCAATGCAGGAGTGAGATACAGCACATACTCTCATGTAGGGCCTTTCACGCGCTATGTCAAAGGCGATATAAGCAAGCCTGATACCGCAATCACTTACCAGAGGGGCGATCTAATCAAGTTCTACCATGGATTGGAGCCAAGAATTTCAGCAAGGTATCTTTTGCCTGACAACAGCTCGATCAAAGCGGGTTACTCGTACAATTATCAGTACGTACATCTCACCTCTCTGAGTGCCGTCTCTCTTCCAACAGATATCTGGTATCCATCAACGGATAAGGCAGCACCCCAAAAAGGCTGGCAGGCTTCGATGGGTTATTTTCGAAATTTTAAAGAGGATCGATATGAAACTTCTGTCGAAGTGTACTACAAAGACATGCGCAATCTGATCGAATTCAAAGAGGGTGCTTTGCCGGGAGATGACGTCAATGACAATACTGATAATTTACTTGTCTTTGGGAACGGTTGGTCATACGGTGCGGAATTCTTTATCAAAAAGGCATACGGAAAACTAACGGGCTGGATCGGTTATACGTGGTCAAAAACAGAGCGAAAATTTCCGGATCTCAACAATGGAGAGGTGTTTCCAGCTAAGTATGACCGCAGACATGACCTTTCTGTAGTAGCCGGCTACAAACTTAATGAGCGGTGGACTTTTGGTGCATCTTTCATTTTTGCAACAGGGAACACCCTCACACTACCTTCTTCCTGGTATGTTCAGGATCAGAATCTTCTTTTCAACTATGGTGCACGAAATTCAACCAGAATGGCACCATATCACAGACTGGACCTTTCTGCGACACTTTACGATAAAGCATACAAGACCAAAAAACATCCTGAAACAGGTGAAGAGATCCAGGTTAAAAAGCGATTCCGATCCAATTGGTCCTTCTCGGTTTACAATGTCTACAATCGAGCCAACCCGTTCTTCCTTTATGTGGACAATGACGGGGATTTCCTTGAAGGCACCTTCAAGATCAGTGTGAAACAAGTGACGCTTTTCCCGATCATTCCAAGTGTGACATGGAACTTTGAGTTTTAATTGAACTGATATTACAGAAAGTCATGAAATATTTGATCCCCTTCATTCTTCTCATCTCGGTGCTCAGTTCATGTACTAAAGAAGTCCAGATCGATATTCCCGGTTACAAGGAGCAACTTGTTATCGACGGATCTATCGAGACGGATTCAAGACCGCTTGTACTCTTGTCTACGACCGCCAATGTCTATAGCCCGACAAATATTGAGGCTTACTTGAGCAGCTTCGTTGCCGGGGCAGTTGTAACTGTTAACAATGGATCTCAGACATTCACACTCGAAAACGTGTACACCGATGAAATGCTACCCGGTGATGTAGAAGAGGTGGCGCGTATTCTTGGATTTCCGACTAATCTGCTCGCAAATTTGCACATGCCGGTTTACTTTCCGGTGAGTAACCCTGTTTATGGTGAAGTTGGAAAGACTTATTCGTTGACTGTCACCCAT
>JBKCAB010000844.1:0-756 GCA_046307935.1 Bacteroidota bacterium
AATTCGTTACTTCAACACTCTTTTGTTGGAAGTCTTTTTGGATCACCTTGACGAACTGAATCAAATGCGCTAATTTCACGACATGAACAAAACGGAGATCAAAGCGGAGATCCTTCGTCTCACAGACGAGCTGAATCACCACAACTATCTCTATTACGTTGAAAGTGCTCCCGTTATTTCGGATTATGAGTTCGATATGCTCCTGGAAAAGCTTCAAAAGCTGGAAAATGAACACCCCGAGTTTGCTTTTCCGAACAGTCCAACGAAGCGGGTTGGAGGCGATATCACCAAGAAATTTGAATCCGTTCAGCACCGTTTTCCAATGCTTTCGTTGGCGAATACCTATTCAGAGGACGAAATCATTGACTGGGAGAACAGGTTGAAAAAAATGGCGAATGGCCCACTCAAGTATGTTTGCGAATTGAAATATGACGGTGTAGCTATCGGAATCCGCTACGAGCATGGTGAGTTGTCCAGAGCAGTGACCCGAGGTGATGGTACGCAGGGGGAAGATATCACTGCGAACGTCCGGACGGTGAGATCCGTGCCATTGAAATTGAGAGGAAACTATCCTCCAGATTTTGAGATCCGTGGTGAGCTTTTTATGCCGATTGAAAGTTTTCGTAAGCTGAATGCAGAACGGGAGGATCTCGGTGAACCGCTGTTCGCAAATCCTAGAAATACAGCTTCAGGTACATTGAAGTCGCAGGATTCAAAGGTTGTCGCTGATCGCGCCTTGGATTCCTATTTGTATGG
>JBKCAB010000845.1:0-468 GCA_046307935.1 Bacteroidota bacterium
TTCTCCTTAGCTCTGTGCCGTCAATGTTCGAGTATTCGTAGACCATCGGATCACGCTCCAATTTAAAGTTTTCGAAGGCGAATGTGCTGTTGAAATCCAATTTTTCCTGGCATTTCGGATCAGAAGGATCACCATCGAACATGTGCTCACAAATATCCGTGCCTTGTGCCGAAAGTGCAATATCAAAGCTGTCTGTCCCGCTGCACATGGTAAATAAAAATCCACCTCCAACAACAAAATTCTTAATGTTCGTGGCAACAGCTCTTTTCAATTCAGACACCTTTTTGAATCCCAGCATTTCTGCATCCCTTTCTGCGGCTTCAACTTGTTCCTTGTACCAGGGATAGGATCGATAGGAGGAATTGTTTTGAATGGTGGCTCCATCCGGAGTCGAACCGGAACACCCGTAAGGATACACGATTTTGAATCGAGCGCGTCTACCAATTCCGCCACGGAGCCACTGAAAAT
>JBKCAB010000846.1:0-3809 GCA_046307935.1 Bacteroidota bacterium
ATGTGATCCGGTTGGGTGACGACAGCCTGATCCTTGGTCAACGACTTGCTGAATGGTGTGGCCACGGCCCCATTCTGGAGGAAGATATCGCCATGACCAACATTTCATTGGATCTGATCGGACAGGCGACAGTTCTCCTCAAATACGCCGGTGAGCTGGAAGGGTCGGGGAGAGATGAGGATAAGCTTGCTTTTTTGAGGAATGAACGTGATTTCAGGAACGTTTTGCTCGTGGAACAGCCGAATGTCGACTTTGGCATGACTATGCTTCGGCAATTTCTTTTTGATGCCTACCGCAAGCCGCTTTTCGAGCTGATGCAGCAGAGTACTGACCCACATTTGGCTGCGATTGCCGAAAAATCGCTCAAGGAAACAAGATATCACCTGAAACATTCCTCCGAGTGGGTTATTCGACTTGGTGACGGAACAGAAGAGTCTCACCGTCGTATCCAGGAAGCTTTGGATACACTGTGGAGATATACAGATGAGCTCTTCTACAGCGATGAGCTTCAAAAAGAAATGGAAAAATGCGGTATTGCACCTGCTATGGTGGCCGTGCGTGACGCATGGAGCAATTCGGTCAATGAGGTTATGGCCGAGGCAACATTAATACTGCCGACTAACAACTGGAAATTTGATGGTGGTCGAAGAGGTCTTCATTCAGAACACATGGGATACATATTGGCTGACATGCAATTCATGCAGAGAGCCTATCCAAACATGGAATGGTAAAGGATGCTGAAATAATAGAGTATCTTCAGGAGGTTTTTGATCCTGAGATCCCTGTTTTAACTATCCTTGATCTTGGCATAGTAAGAGGCATCAAGATCGAAAAAGACCACGTTCAGGTAACGATCACACCAACTTACACGGGATGTCCGGCAATGAAAACGATCGAGGAGCAGATCAAAGAGAAGCTGGCCGAAAAGGGCGTTGTGAATGTTGATGTCGATCTTGTCATTTCACCTGCTTGGACCACTGATTGGATCTCAGAAGATGGCAGGAACAAACTAAGAGAATACGGGATAGCTCCTCCGGAGGATGAAGTCGACAAAAGTGTCCTTTTTGCAAAACATCCGACCGTGCCATGTCCTCGCTGTAGCTCAAGTAATACGCGCATGATCAGTCTTTTCGGAAGCACGGCGTGCAAGGCTCAGTACCAGTGCAATGAATGCCTTGAGCCTTTCGATTATTTTAAATGCCTCCGTTAGATTCCTAGTAAACCAGCTTGATCGAGATCGATCTGTTTTTGTTCAACAGCATAGAACAGCTGCTGAAATCCGGTGCAGACAACTTGGGCCGAATGTCGTTCGAAAATGCATAGGCTTCCGTCGGGACACCGATGAAATTCTTATCACAGGTTTTATTTGCATTCTCATCGTGGTAAAGACAAACAGCATATTCTCCTTTTGGTAGGTTACTGAATTTGTGTACAAGTTCCGATCCGTTTGGCTTTAAGCGTACTGTGCGATAGGTTTTTCCCACCTTCGGAAACTTTTCAGGGTCATTGTACAGCGATAGTTCGATCACCCCTTTGTTATTTTCAATGGAATAGATCTTCACTGTAAGATTAAAAGTTTCACTCGTTGGAATGAAGCTTAGAAGCAGTAGTGACAATATGCTGAACAGTATTCTCATTTTATCTCAGTTTTGAAAATGCGATCGAGCCAGTGAAAGGTTGATGCATAGTTCCCTTTTAGCCGCGCGTGATGGTCGTCGTGGTGCTTTGTTGTACTGATGAATGGTATTTTGCTGAGCACAGGAAGTGACAGGTCTGAGTGGATATGGATCTCATGTAAGTTCCTCAGTAGTCCGAAGATCCAGATCGAATAGACATTCAGTGAAGCGAAAAGTACAAAGATGCCAAAAGCCAGCACGACACCGATCATACCGAGCATCCACTCCAGTGGGTGCGCATACAAGTATTCGAGCGGAAATGGTTTGAATGCGCGATGATGGATCGAATGAATATGCTTGAGCATGAACTGGTTTTCATGCAGCCAGCGATGGTAGAAGTAAAACCAGATATCGTCCACAAGGAATGCAATCATCACTTGAAATGCGATCATGAGTGGATCAAACTCGAGTGACAGTATGTCAAACAAGAAATAGGAACCTGTTCCTGAAACGGCAAGCAAAAGCAAAAAATTAGAAATGAATAGTGGCATACGTTCCCGGAAAATTCCTTTTTTGTAGGGTTTTGATTGGATCACCACAGTCACAGGCAATTTTTCTCTAAGTACGATCAGGCTGTAGATCAACCCAATGGCATTGGATGACAGCAGGACGCCTACCGTGACGAGGGCTACGAAAAGTGGTGTCATAGACGTCGCGCGAATAGGTTATACATGGCGGTATCCTCAAGACCTTTTTCCCGCTCGGCATAGAGAAAGCCAAATCCTTTTGATGTCAGCAACTCTTTTACTTTTTGCAGGCGCCCTTCCTTATCATGCACTTCTATGACCATCGAACCTATGAATGGCCAGTGCTCATCGCGAATTCCCTGCAGAACACTCCATTCAGCGCCCTCACAGTCGATCTTCAATAGATCGATCCTGGCAATACCTTCCTCAGAAATGATTTCGGACAGAGGTTTTAGTTCACAATTCACTTGTTTTTTCCCTTTCACAAGAAAATGCGCTATGGTGCCGGCCATAAACGGAGGTATCAGACGCATCCATTTCATGCCCTCTGGCGGGTTTCTCATAGTGCCTTTCACAGCCCTAGTAAAAGCACCCGGATCATTGTCCCATTGCTCGGGGTGAAGAGTAGACAGCGCAGGTGTATTTGGAAAATAGGTGAATGTTGCTTTGCCATGCTCGTTCGATACTCCGCATTCAAAGACTTTCATTCGACCCTCACCGAATTCGTCTGCATTTTTTCTTAGAATGGCTGCAATATCCGGAATAGGTTCGAAACAGAATACTGAGACATTCTTTGCTTTTTGCAGCGCGCGAACCCCGAATACGCCAATATTTGCACCAACATCAAAGACAACGCTTCCGTCATTAATCTCAATTCCGTGCTGTAAATAACCATCCACATGATGATCCAGCATTCTGGCCTCTGGGCGGCGGAGACAATGCACCGCTGTTCCGTCTGATAATTTTGCTCTGTTCATATTTTCTGATTCCAATTTACTCTTTTTTTTGTTGCGTGTGTCAACTCGAGATCCACTGTATGGTGTGTTTTTTTTTGAATAATATAGTTTTAACGATTTTAACTTGATGAATTTGAGTAAAATAGAAGTTGAAATTGAGCATTCACTCTTCTGGAAACAACCAACATTTTCAATACTCAAGCACAAAAATGTGAACCGATTAAGCGAATATGCGGGGCGGCAATTCAATCAATTGAAAGTATTATTTATAACCGCATCGGGTTATTCAGGTGTAGTTTGTTTGCGCTCGTGCCAGAGGTAGCCAATAATGGTTCTTTCGTTTGATATGCTCAAAGCGATGCTGATAGCGTGTGTTCAATAGTCTATTGTTTCGCTATGACTCCTCGATCTGAGTCGAATATGACGGTATGCGGAGATCACGCTCTTTAGCGGAATAAGTACTATTCCGATCTGAATGCCATATATGATCGTCAAAGTGAGAAACTCCGGGTAAAATGAAATAAAAAATAGAAAGAGTGGCACCAGAAACTGGGTCAAGGCCGAAACCAGATTAATGACATACCCGTGCCACTTGTTCAAACGCAATAGCGTAGTTCCAACGATCGTAATTAAAGTAGGAATTAGAAAAAACAAGAGAAAAATCCTATTCTCAAACGAGACGATCGAACCAGAGAAATAAAGAGATAGGT
>JBKCAB010000847.1:0-3762 GCA_046307935.1 Bacteroidota bacterium
GAAAGCAAGAGATGACAATAAAAATGCAATGAAGCAGATCGTTCAGCTGCTCTATGAAGAATTGGCAGATGAAATTGCTGGTATTTCACTCTAAACTAAAAAGACCGGACGAATAAACCTTTTTCATATACTCCTTGTTTACTCTATATGCTTTCAAAAGAGAATTGGAACAAGTTGAATGACGAGGAAAGTCGTGTGATCTTGCGTAAGGGTACGGAGTACCCTTTTACCGGAGAATACGATAAACATTATGTGGAAGGCACTTACTTATGCCGCCAATGTGAAGCACCACTTTATCGATCTAATGATAAATTCAATTCCGGTTGTGGTTGGCCTGCATTCGACGATATTATTGGCGATTCGGTACTCGAGCTTCCTGATGCGGATGGAAGACGTATTGAGATCGTATGCAGAAATTGTAGTGGGCACTTGGGTCATGTTTTCAGAGGTGAGCGATTCACTTCAAAAAACACGCGACATTGTGTAAACTCTGTTTCGTTAAAGTTTGTGCCGAAGCCTGTCAGTTGATCCCTGCGCAGTCATAGATCTCTTCACATTGCTCATAGATCAACTCATGAAGGATAAGTTGAGAAGCCAATGCCAATTGCGTGTAGTTTTGCGAGTTATTGCCAAATCCAGCAGCAGAATTCTGCCACATTTTGGTAATGAGCTCATTACCATTGCGAACTTTTCCGATCTTCTCAACAACTGCACTCACATTCATGGCACCCGCATGGTAAACGTGCAATACAAAGAGACGGAACCACAGTTCTTTTTCCCTGAACGTTATGTTATGCCTGTTCAGGATCTTCTTTGCCTCCGGAATGCACACTTTTCTCAACACCGAAGCGGCGCCGTAAGCACAGCGTTCGAAATCTGAGCGTTCGTCAACAGAATTATTGACGGTAAGGCCGTGTGACCGTGCTACCGAAGGCATTAGCTGGAAGGCGCCGTATGCACCTGCTGTCGATTTCTTCAATTGTCCCGGACTCTCGATCAACAGAATAGCTTGGGCATACCACGGATCGACACCAAACCCTTCAAATGCTTCAACTCCACGAGATAATTGAGGATAAACCTCACGAAATCGGTAGAAATCACTTTTACCGGAAGTTACATAGATCAATTCATCTGCATTCAACCCGTGAATACTTCGAAGACTGTCTTTGAACTGCAACTTCTGTGCTTCTGATTTCGATGACCAGCTGTTCCATGTCAACCTTTCTAGGATTACACGTGTTGCGGCGACATTTACAAGGCATGAATCGGGAGTAAGTCGCATGATCTGTTTCCAGAATTGGGGCTGTGGAAGTAGGTCCCAGCGATCCTCAAAAAGTTGATCAGCATCCATGATAACGCTGATATCCGTGCCTTTTTGAACTTCGATCTTTTCCTCATCCCATGAACTGAACGGTTGCGAACAAGCGGTATTGGTCAAGAGCAGGAAACACAGAAATGAAAGGGAGAGAACACGAAACATGGAGAGTGCGTTTGATCAGACTTGACTAAAAATAAGTATAAAAATACTTCAGCACGTGTTTGTTACATTTTTTTGTGACATTCCGGATCAAAATATGCCTTACTTTTACTCTATGCATCTGGTTCGAAAAGTGCTGTCATCCCCGTTGATATTGCTGGTCAAAATGTATCAATGGTTCATCTCACCGTTGTTTCCTCCGAGCTGCAGGTACACGCCGTCCTGTTCCAATTATATGCTCCAAGCGCTGAAGGTTTGGGGCCCCATAAAAGGGCTTTACCTTGGGTCGCGTCGCATTTTTTCATGTCATCCTTGGGGTGGCCACGGACATGACCCTGTTCCGGAAAGAAAGCGAAAATAAGAAGTAGTGTTAATTTATCTACCCTGACGTACTTCTTGAACAGTATAGAAAAAGACTAAACCGTAACCCACAGAGAGCATCAGATGAAAGGGTACCATGCCCAAATCACCATAGATCGCCCGGTTCACGGCAGTAAATCCAAACAACAGGAAGAAGAACAGTTCAGCGATATTGATGATCGAAAGACTTTTTTTGTCGTATTTATTTCCTTTGAATTCACTCTTCTTCGTTACATTGAATTTAGGAGTACGCACAAAGGAGCTCTTGATACCCAAGTAGCCTTCAATTACGGCAACAGTATTGCTGAGCGAGAGCCCCATTGAAACGATCAGGAACTGGAAAAAACGTCCGATGAACTTGAAGAACGGTTTCTTACCGGCAGTCGTCCTGTAGCGGAACGCATTCCAGTAGTAAAACATGAGGAACACTGTACTCACAATAAAGATCGCCATGTATTGCAGAATGTAGTTCAGATCGGAAAAGCTGTCCTTGATGTGCAGCACAGGAAGACTTAATATTGAAACCGTAAGAATAAAGATAAATACGGACGAATTGAATAAGTGCGACATTCCATGCACTCTGTCAGAGAACTTGATGCCTTTGGTTGTAAGTAGACGTTTCCACATTTTTCGGAAACATTCAGCTCCGCCTTTCATCCAGCGGTGCTGCTGACTTTTCAATGCAGACATCGTGATCGGAAGCTCGGCCGGAGCTACCACTTCCTCAAGGTATTGGAACTTCCATCCTTTCATCTGTGCTCGGTAGCTAAGGTCAAGGTCTTCGGTGAGGGTATCATGTTCCCAGCCTCCGGCATCCTCAATACATTGCTTTCTCCATATCCCACCGGTTCCGTTGAAGTTAATATAATGTCCCGCAGCATTTCGTCCGCCTTGTTCGATCGCAAAATGACCGTCCAAACCGAAAGCCTGTAGCTCTGTCAGTAAAGAATAGTCCTGGTTGATGTGTCCCCACCGCGTTTGTACAACACCCACCTTTTCGTCCTGAAAATAAGGTACCGTCTTCAAGAGGAAGTCGGGATTCGGAACAAAGTCTGAGTCAAATATCGCAATGAAGTCGCCTTCAACCCTGTCCATTGCGGCATCAAGAGCACCTGCTTTATATCCCGTGCGATCTACGCGGTGAACATGTTGGATATTGATCCCGCGTGCAGCAACTTCGGCTACCTTTCGTGCAATCACATCCTTCGTTTCATCCGTGGAATCATCGAGCACCTGGATCTGCAATTTATCTTTTGGATAGTCAAATGCGGCACAAGTTTCAATAATCCTTTCTGCTACGTAAAGCTCATTGAACATAGGTAGCTGTATGGTCACTTTTGGAGCGTTACTTAGATCCATTGGTGGCGCCTGACGGTTTTCCACTTTTTTCCTGTTCCGTCTGTAGGCAAAAGCCAGCGACAATTGTAAGACACTGTAGAAGAAGATAAGTAGCAAACAAATCCCATAGATCGAAAGGATGATCTTGCCCGCTAAGTGTGACCAATAGTGCTCTTTCACAATTGATTTTCCCTTTGCATCTTTTGTTTTTCGGTCGCCCCAGTTGAACATCCAAGACACTTTC
This sequence comes from Bacteroidota bacterium, assembly GCA_046307935.1. GTDB lineage: Bacteria > Bacteroidota > Bacteroidia > Flavobacteriales_D > Crocinitomicaceae > M0103. Next base: position 3,420 of record JBKCAB010000847.1, read on the forward strand.
AATGAGGTAGTGAATGGATTGTTCATGTCAAAGGTGTAGTTGTCTCTGTGGCGCTCAGAAAGTTCGAAAACGTTGTACTTTTTTGCGTTGTAATCTTTGTCGCTTACGAAAATCTGACATTTTCCAAAGGGAACATTGTTGAATTTGAAAACTCCGTTATCATCTGTTTCGACTGTAATGCTGTCCTTGGTGTCTAAATTACGAAGTGTAAGCTCCAGCTCCTCGATCGGACGTTCAGTTTTTTCATCAATGAATTTACCCTGAACCAGCTTGCTTTGGCTATATGCAACGGAAGACGCTAGCAGCAAAACGATTCCCATGGGGATAAGGCGAAACATAGGCA
>JBKCAB010000848.1:0-3053 GCA_046307935.1 Bacteroidota bacterium
TATTAATCTTCTTGAAAAGAATAATTTTCAAAACACTCATAGTTACATTCAAGTAGCTGAAAACATTAGTTTTTCGCTTTATAAAAAGGGAATGCTTGATTCTGCCTTAATATATATTGAAAAGGCAATTGTTATGTCTGAAAAATTATATGGTAAGCAAAGTAAAACTTACTTAAATAATAGATCTGTGCTTGCCAAAATATATTTCGAAAAAGGTAAAATTGATTCGTCCTATGAAATTGATCTTGAAGTTTTTGAATTTAACAAAAGGACATATGGTATTAACAGTAATTATTATGCAGAATCATTAATGGAACTGGCTTCCTATTATAATTCCGCTAGTCAGTTTCAAAGAGCAATTGACAGTGTAAATCAAGCGTTAAAAATTTATGAAGTCTCTTATGGGAAGGGACATATAAAAACTCTTAATTGCTTATCCAGTTTGGCCTTGTATAATTCAAACCTTGGCAATTATGAACTTTCCCTAGATCTCAACTTAAAAATCTTAAAACAAAGAGAAACTTTGCTTGGAACAAGCCATGAGGACTATCTATTGAGCTTGAACAATACTGCACACGCATATATGTTATTGGCTCGATATGATAATGCTAAAACACTTTTTGAGAATTCCTTGAATACTCAAAGGGGATTGGGTGATACAATTAACCGATTGTATATGACAACCCTAAGCAATTATTCAATACTTCTTTCTGAATTGGGAAATTTCGAAGAATCCCTAACCCTATCCATGCAATCACTTAATATTTCGAGAAACTTGTTTGGGACAAATAATTCAGATTTCGCTCTAAGACTGAATAATCTTGGTGTAGTGTATAAAAATATTGAGAAATTTTCATTGGCAAAAGTTTATTTTGATTCGGCAATCGTAATTTCTGAAAGACTTCTTGGAAAATACCACCCTAATACGACTGAGTATAGACAAAATTACGCTTCAACTTTATCAGACCTAAACGATTATAAAAAAGCTATTGAAATTCAGGAAGATTGCCTAAAAGGAATTAGGGAAATTTCAGAGTTAGAAGGACTCAATTATGCTCATGGGTTGAGTCAATTAGCTTTTTATCATTCCAAAATAAATCAAGACTCAACCGCTCTTGAATACAATAGAAAAGTACTTGAAATAAGAAAAAAAATACTAGGAGAGAATCATCCAAAGACACTACTTACAAAATTCAATTTATCAGTTGATTATTCAAGATTAGGTGAACATTTGAAGAGTATATCACTTTTAGAATATGTTCTTAAAAACCGGGTTGAAAAATTTGGGGCAGATCACTTTGAAACCAAACTTGTTTACAACAATATTGGACTTGAATATTTCAAATTGGGACAATATGATAAGGCATTAGAATATCTTAAAAAATGCACTGGTAATTCAGTATACTACCCTGGACAAGATGCTGCGTTACTCAATATTTCATCAACATATGAAATGAAGAATGAACTCTCTCAGGCGATTTATTACCAGATAAAAGCTGTTAACTGGTATGTAGATGATTATTTGAAAAATGAAATTTCGTTATCAGAGAATGAAAAAGCACAGTATAAGCAGAAACTAGATTACTACATTAATTATTTAATCACCTTAAATTCTAGGAACGGCTTCAATGACCGAGATTATTTGTGGTATAACAATTATATTACAGCGAAAAATCTCATCAATATACAGGAGGGTTTAGACCAAAGTTTTTTAAACTCATCTTCGGTACAGAAAGTCCAACAACTTTCAAATGAATTGAATCTGCTTAAAAATAAAAAGAACAAGTTGCTTGAGCTTGATGATCAAGTAAGGTTAGACAGTGTCCTAGCTGAAATTGAACGATTGGAAATTCGAATATCATCATTATTAGGTGAGAATAAAAAACCACTAAGATTCCAAATGATTCAAGAGAGTTTGTCCGAGGCTGAGGATGTATTTGTTGATATTGTCGGGTATTCTACAATAGGTGATGCAGTCGATAATTATGTGATTGTATTAACAAAAAGTTCTGAAATCACAGTTATTCCTATAAATTCAGACTTTAACGTTGGAAACGATTTATTCAAATTTTATTTAAATGACGTTTCTAGCAAAGAACATTTGTCAGATCTTAAAGATTCTATTTTCTACAATACTTTCTGGAAGCCCATTTCGGATAAGATTGGTACTGCTAAAGTAGTTTATGTGTCTCTGGGAGGGGATTATAACAACATCAACCTCAATACCCTTTACAATCCCGAAACCGGTAAATACCTGATAGAAGAGAAGGACATACGCATCGTCAACAGCGCTCGCGATTTTGTATTGATGAACGGGCGGGAGAAAAAGCAATATACATCGACTAACTCAGCACTCTACGGTTTCCCTGATTACAACGGAAATACCACAAGCTCTGCAGACACAACTGATTATTTAGCTGCAACCCGTGACCTTAACCAGAATTGGATAGAATCTCTGACTCGCGGAGGGATGAAGGCTTCTGCCTTGCCTGCCACCAAGATGGAAGTTGAACAGATCGCCGGGACCTTTCAAAAGAATGGGTGGAAAGTAAGCACCTACACAGGCGCTGAGGCTTCAGAAACAAATATTAAGAAGGAGGAGAGCCCCCGGGTATTGCATGTGGCAACTCATGGTTATTTTTTCGAAGACATCCCAATGGATAAGTCCGAGGACCGCTTTTTGGGAATGGACCGGCAGCGTGTGGTTCAGGATCCGATGTTGCGCTCCGGATTATTGTTCACGGGGGCAAATAAAACCCTTCAGGGAGAGGAGCCTAAAGGAGAAAATGGATTGTTAAGTGCTGCTGAAGCATCTTTACTTGACCTGAGAGAAACGGAGTTGGTGGTGCTAAGCGCCTGCGAAACGGGTCGAGGAGAAATAAAGAATGGGGAAGGCGTTTATGGTCTACGTAAGGCATTTGCCGATGCGGGAGCACAGAACATCATCATGTCACTTTGGAAAGTGGACGACAAGGTTACCCAGGAGTTCATGACGCGTTTCTATGAGGTCTGGTTGAATGAGAAAACAACCATCCGAGAAGCGTTCAATAGAA
>JBKCAB010000849.1:0-280 GCA_046307935.1 Bacteroidota bacterium
GGATATCGCAATGAGGTGAACGGCTATATCACCGAGATCGAGGAGTTCGGGAAATGTTTCGGCACAATAGATTTCAAAGAAGGTACATCAGCATTCATCGAGAAACGCAAAGCTAATTTCAGAGGCTAATGGCCAACCCCATTCGGAAATTACTGGGGCAAACGGCTGTTTACGGGCTTTCGAGTATTATCGGGCGCTTACTTAACTATTTACTCGTACCACTTTACACGCATGTCTTCGCGGATCCCTCAGACTATGGGGTGGTTTCGGAACTCTATGC
>JBKCAB010000850.1:0-1367 GCA_046307935.1 Bacteroidota bacterium
GTAAAAGGCAATCTGGTAGAAAGAAACGATGAGTATCCGTGGCGTTTTTGGGATAAACTCTATCAGAATTATACCGGAAAAAGCTTGATCTACAAAACTTGGTGGCAACGTCTTTTTAGCTAAACTATGAAAACGTATTTGGTGTTTTTTGGAAGTTCAGACGGATTTGAATTCGAAGCATTTGATATTGCATCGGGAGATAGAGATAGTTTTAAGACCCGATTCAAGAACTTTGACCAATTAGACCCAAAGTTTATTATATCAGATAATTACAATAATCCGACTGTTTTTGGTAAATACCGCGTTTCTTTTAATGGAGTACCTTTGTCCGTAATAAAGGCATATCAGTGCGCACAATCGAATGTCAGTTCACGTGTCGAAGGATCGAATATTGGAGTCGCATTGGTCTCAGAAAGGGATTTAGCATTTATCCCTGAGAATATCAATTTGATCAAAGAACTTCTTAAAGCCTTTACGGAAGAAGCGTTGAATGAATCTGGCAGTAATGGAGACTTTAAAGCCCGTAAGTTTAAGGAAAAACGTTTCACATCGGAATCACAAGTTCTTTTCGATAGGTATAAAAATAACTTAAACAAAATTCACTTTGACCCACAGCCAATTTCGTTGAGTAACCTTTCGGGCAACGCTGTTTTTGTTACCAGAGAGATCGATGAAACAAAACTCAGAAAGATCAATGAGCTATCTAATCGATATTCAAGGTTTTATCTATGTTCTGATCTCGCGCATGCGGAGCGTTCTTTGCAAGCCAAGACGTTCTTGCTTTTTGTCGATCACAAAAACGAGTTTTTAACGCACAAAGGCTATTTAGATGCCATTAAACCACCAAAACCACAGCCTGAGCCGCCGAAGGGGGGAGGAGTTCCAGGTACCGGAATTCCTAAACCCATACCAGGTAATGGGTCAAGGGATCTTGAACATGAAATTAGAATTCTGGAAGAGAGGATAGGCAAGGCAAATAAGCATATTCAAAAATTAAACGGCTCCATTAAAACGTTAAGGTATTCAATCGTTGCATGTTTGCTGTTTTTTTTTGGATCTTGGTCTTATATATACTTTTTTAGCGAGGAGGACGAAGTAGTATCAAATGAAAAGATTATAACCGAGCAGATTGAGGTAAACCCATTGAAAGACATATTGGTTAAAAAAGACACAATCTCCATAGGGGCATTAGCTAATTTTCTTTCCAAGTACAATAGTCTTATTAAAACAGATAAAGAACCTGACACACTTTGGAAAGATTCTTCGAACATAGAACTAAACAAAAAATTACGTCTCAAGTAGTGGATAAAAAGTGCTATGGCTCAAAAGTTTGTAACCAAAAAAACAGCAAACATGCAACGATTGAA
>JBKCAB010000851.1:0-4317 GCA_046307935.1 Bacteroidota bacterium
ACATTAGGTATTCCGGTCCTTTGTTAGGATATTTTATGCGGATGCTCTGGAGAGACCGTGAAAAATCAGAGGATTTTGTTCATGACCTTTTCGCAAAGATCATCCAGAAACCTGAGTATTTCGATGCGGAACGTTCATTCAAAACATGGTTGTATTCCGTTGCAAATAATATGTGCAAAAATGAATATAAGAAGCAGGAGGTAAGAAAGGGAACAAAGAACGGTCTTGATAATCATTTTGGACTTTCCGACGGCAACGTAAATGTGATGGGAGAGGTTCAGGATGCACAATTCAGGACTGCGTTTGAGCGAGGAATGCAACTCCTTGATGAAAAACACAGAGAGGCATTTGCTTTAAGGCATATAGAAGGATTATCTGTCAAGGAGATCGCTGAAGTACTCAATATCAATGAGGGAACAGTGAAATCGAGGGTGTTTTACGCAATAAAGTACCTGTCAGAAGAATTAAAAGTGTTCAACCCGGTTGAGAACAGATGATATGGAAAAAGAGATGAAAGAACTATTGGATCACGAGCATTATGCTGACTTAAATGCAGCAGAAAAAGCGCAACTCGTTGAACTGTGTGCAGATGAGGAGGATTTCGCAAACCTAAAAGAGCTTTTTTCAGGAATTGAAAAAACGCGCACTGAGGTGTTTACACCATCCGCAAGGTCAAAGGAATCATTGGATGAGCTGTTCGAAAGAACCTACGGTAAGAAGAACAGGATTCTTTGGTACAATTCCGTTTTCACTGTGCTTTATCCAAGCGAAAGACCTGTTTACAGACGCCCTCTGGTGCAGATTGCTGCTGCACTTCTAATTGTACTACTGACAATTCCGTTGCTAAATAGGGTGGATGTAGGGAACAACAAAACAGTGCTTGCCAAACAGACAACTGTTAAGGAGAATGAACAAGTAGTTCCTGAAATTCAGGATAAAACAGAAGTGAAAAATGTACCTGTTGTCGAACCGTCTCCTGCCGAACAGACGTTAAAAAACAGCGTAATCGAAGAAAATAAGGAGTCCTATGAAACAGTAGAAACAGCATCGCTCACTATAGCATCGGATTTTTCATCCTCCTCCGGAGCTGCTCCAACCGCTGCGATGGTCGAATCTGCATTCGATCATCCTGACGGGATTTTCACCGGTACTTCCGCTAATTTTTCTCGGTCCGCGAGAAAGCAACTGCAGGCACTCGATCTGTTGACGCCAACATTTTAATGAGACGAATTAAACTACCGGACGGAAAGTTACTTTACAGTGATCCAAACTACTTTTTGTAGAAAGGAAGTTTAACAACTTTGGCTTTTATGCCTTTGTCCCGGATATTGATGTAGATCTCAGAGTCAAGTTTAGAATGTTCAGTAGTCACATAGCCCAGACCAATTCCGATCTTCAGTGAAGGAGACATGGTTCCGGAGGTCACCTTTCCAATCACATTGCCTTGCTCGTCTTGAATCGGGTAGTCATGACGTGGAATACCACGATCGATCATTTCAAATGCCACGAGCTTTCGACTTACACCTTCTTCCTTCTGTTTTTTCAAGCGATCAGCATCGATGAAATCCTTTGTGAATTTGGTGATCCATCCTAATCCAGCTTCAATCGGTGATGTTGTATCGTCAATGTCGTTTCCATAAAGACAGAACCCCATTTCGAGTCGGAGAGTGTCACGTGCAGCAAGACCGATCGGTTTGATCCCGTAAGATGAACCCGCTTCAAAAACCCTGTCCCACAGTTGACACGCATCGTCATTTTTTACATACACCTCAAAACCACCAGAACCCGTATAACCGGTTGCAGAAACCATGACATTTTCGATACCTGCAAAAGTTCCCATCTGAAATGTATAATAGACCATGCTCTGCAGATCGATATCTGTCAGCGACTGCATCGCCTCAGCAGCTTTGGGGCCCTGTATAGCCAATAATGAATATCCATCCGATAGATCCTCCATCTCTACGCCAAGATCATTGTGCGACTTCATCCAGTTCCAGTCTTTTTCAATGTTTGATGCATTCACAACAATGAAGTACTCGTCCTGGTTTTTTCGGTAAATGATAAGGTCGTCCACAATTCCGCCATCACCGTTTGGCATGCACGTGTACTGAGCTTTACCGTCAAAAAGAACCGATGCATCATTGGTTGTGATCTTCTGGATCAGTGCGAGGGCATTGGGTCCGCGCAATACGAATTCTCCCATGTGCGAAACATCGAAAACGCCAACGCCGTTCCGCACGGTTTCATGCTCAATGTTTACTCCCTCATACTGAACGGGCATATTATAACCGGCAAAAGGAACCATCTTCGCTCCAAGTGCAATGTGTTTTTCTGTTAATGCTGTATTTTTCATCGAAAAAATCTGTTTATTCAAAATTACTTCTTTAAAGCAAATGAGCGTTAAAATAGTTCAGCAAGCTCCTTGCCGACTTGGCTCCCGATCGCCACGCCCATTCCGCCCATGCGGACTCCAATCCCGACGTGTGGTGAGATTTTCTTGATAATTGGGGATTTTTCACTGCCCACTCCCATGATTCCTGACCAGCTGTAATCCATTCGGACCTCTTTTCCGGGTAGAATAACATTATGGAGAAGATCTGTTAGCTTATTCATGATCAAGGGGGTGGTAATCATTTCTGTAGTTGTTTCTCCTTCAAAATCAAGATTTCTTCCTCCTCCCAAAAGTATCCTGTTATCGATATTCCTGAAGTAATAGTATCCGCGGTCGTAATGAAAGGTTCCCTGAATGTGCAGGTCCGGTATGCGTTCCGTAACAATGACTTGACCGCGTGCCGGTTTTACATCCTCACCCAAAAGTTCACGTGCGAACCCATTCGTACAGATCATGAGATTAGATGCCTTTATTTCTCCTACTGTTGTATTGATAATAACGCCATCTGAACCATCATTAAATCCCTCTACTTGTATACCAAACAATACATCGATGTTTTTTTCTATGCAGATTTGCCAGAATTTCCTGATCATTGACCCCGTATCGAGCTGTCCTTCCAGCTTGTTGTAGAATGAGGTCACCAGGTTATTGAATCCAAACTTTTGTATGAGTGTTTGATCTTCAGAATAAACACCCGAATGTCCAGTGATCTTTTCTGTACATTGATTCAGGTAGGGGATCATTGAGCGTATGTCATTCAGTATTGCGCTTTCTTCAGGCATGATCAGGTCCCATGAACCGTGAGTTTCCAACTTGAGTTGATCAATGCTGATTATGGATTGCAGGTACTGAAGACCTTCCCATCTTCTTGCGACAGTTTCCCACACTCGGTTTTCGTCAGTTCGATCGAGATCATCCAGTAATTCTGTGACTGAACCAAAACAAGCAAAACCGGCATTCTTGCTGCTGGCACCTGAGGGGAGATAGCCTCTTTCAAGAATTGTGATCTTAGCCGATGGATAAGTTTTACGTAAATGTAAAGCCGTGCTGTAGCCAACAATTCCCGCCCCGATCACAACGAAGTCAATGTCTTCAAGAAAGGTCTTTCTTTCCCAGTAGCTTAGCTGTTCGATATTCAGCATTTCGTTGGGTTTTATTGAACTTTTTTATTCATATTTGTAAATAAATTGGATCAAAATTAAACCAAATCTGTAACTGGTTGTACAGAGGGTCGTTTAATCGATGGCTATGAGGTTCATATTGTCTTTGGTATTTCTTCTCGCAACAGTTCTAGTACTTGCGCAGGCACCACTTTTCCGCATTGACGGTATTGCCAAAAACAAGACTTCAGGCAAACCTGAAACCGGTGTGAAGGTCGAGGTGGTGCAGTCAGGATCATCACTTTTTAGCACAACCACTGCATCCACGGGTAAATATGACTTGAAAGGTGCTGTGGATTACAAAAAGCCATTTACAGTTGTGTACAGTAAAGGAGGCTTTGTATCAAAATCCTTATCGTTCGACTATTCAAAGATGAATATTGAAGATGCACCTCCCGGTGAAATTCGGCCGATAGGAAATGCAGAATTTGAAATGATCCCGAATGATCCCAAAATTGATCTTTCATTTTTGTCTACTGAGCCCGTAGGTAAGTTCTATTGGGATGAAATGCGCCTCGAACCGGCTTTTGATCGTTTACATCAAGAGCGTATCAGGAATAAAATTGAAAAGATCATTGCCGATGCTAATAAGAACAGCGGAGCGGATGAAGCAAGGTATAATATGCTGATATCGGAAGCTGATGCGCTCTTCAATCAACAGAAATGGGAGGAGTCACGATCAAAATACGAAGAGTCACTCGCAATTAAACCGATGGAGAAACATCCGACCCAACGCATATTGGAATTGGATGCGTTGATATTGGC
>JBKCAB010000852.1:0-418 GCA_046307935.1 Bacteroidota bacterium
CTTCGGACGGGACGGGAAAGGCAACGATCAACATCCCTACCTACGGGAGGCAACTTGTTCAAATAGAGATCAGCCACGTACTCTACCGATCGGAGAAACTTGTCGATCAGGTTCTTGAGAGCGGAAAAACATTTTCGGTCAGTCTGAAGGCAAAGTCAGAAACAGCGGAGAGTGTAACGCAGAAATCAGAAGAGACAGTTAACAAGATCGAAAACAAGACGGAAAACACGGCTCAAAAGATCGAGGAACACAAAGAAAATACGGAAGAATACAAGCAACGTCAGGAGAACGCTGCCAAATCACAGGAGGAACTTCGCAAAGAACGGGAGGAAGCAGCGCGTATCGCAGAGGAAAAGAACCGAAATGCCGAAGCGGGTATGACGGAAGCTGAGCGCAAACAAGCTGAAGCCGAAAAGCA
>JBKCAB010000853.1:0-785 GCA_046307935.1 Bacteroidota bacterium
CCAAAAGTGGAGTGCGGATGATCCTTTGGGGAAAGAAAATCGTTTTCGTAGACCGGTAAAAAAAGGTCGTAGTTCATCATCCTGCTCAGCACAGGGGACATCGGTTCAGGTTCAGGTTGAAGTGTTTCCCGTGCAGCTCTCCGTCGTCTGCGTTCCCTGTCTGCGTCAAGAGCAGTCTAGGAATTGGAGTGGATCGTGATCACCCCGCCTGTTAGGTCACCATAATTGGCCGGTATACCACCCGAGTAAACACTCACATCTGAAATAAACGATCTTGGGATAGCGCCAGGGTTGTTGATCCTCATGCCATCGAGGTAATAGGCCGTGGAGTTTGATCTGGAGCCGCGGATGTGCAGGTTCTGGTAGGATTCACCGCTATTCACACCGCCTACAGTCGATGCAATGCCATTGACCGAGCGCACAGGTAAATGGGAAATGTCTTCTCGAGTAATGACAGATCGGGAGCTGTGATCACGATTGATAATAGAGTAGGAGGTGATCATGACACATTGGATTTCCTGCACATTTAGGTTAGAACGGATAGGAAAAAGAGCATCTGTAAGGGGTTGATTGGCAGTTCCTTTTTCTGAAAGTTGGACATTGTTTCCAGTTTCGCCCTGGTAAAGGACGGATTTCTGCAGATCAATGTACAGGTGCAGCTGTGCAAGCTGGTTTTCCTGGATAAAGACCTTGCCGCGCAGCGTGTCTTTTTGCAGTCCTGGTAGGACAAGAAACTGGAATCCCCCAACGGGTAAGTTGCGCAGAAGAATAAAACCTGAGGCATC
>JBKCAB010000854.1:0-2694 GCA_046307935.1 Bacteroidota bacterium
TTTAAGGCGCAGTAAATGTACTAAATGTGCCGGATTTAGGCACTTGGAATTGGACAAGAATCTAAGACCTTAAATTCACTTTTAATGATTGAGGTCTTTCGTTTGCAAATGATAAAGTCGGATATCCCATAAGTCCTTTTAGTGTATTTAGCTGTATATTATGAATGTATATGTGTACATTTATGAGGCTGATAAACTAGTTATACCCAATGGCAGAATGATAGCCCCTAACAGATTTATTATGAAGACGCTAAGCATACTTTTTTGTTTTACTCTAGCATTCAATACCGCATTTGCCAACCTGATATATCATCCAATAAGTTTTGTTCTTAGTACAGATAAAGAGTGCTATTACGAAGGCGAGAAAATAACCTTCTACATAACTATTACAAACACTAGTAAAGAATTTACATATCCAGTTTTGTTACCTCATACACAAAACGTTGGACAAAAATTGTTTTACCTGAATGCCTACGACAAAGCAAACAATACTATGTTGTTGAGATACACGGAAGATAAAATGCTCAAAATGATGGTTCATGATACAGGAACTGTTCAGATTAGATACCTAAAACCGCTTGAACAAATTGTAGTTCCTATTTACCTGAATGACTTTGAAAACTACTATAACTACCACACCCAAAACGCTTCGCACCACAGTTTTGGCGTGCCGTTATTTGCTGGTATATACAAAGTGAATGTCACCTATAATCCTAATGGAATAGCATTAGGCGACAGCATTTATAACTATTATAACGACTTTGATAAAAACATACCAAACAACGGGAAACAACTTATGCCAGAGCATGGCCATATCACCCAAATGATTGATCTGAAAATAAAACGCAGTGCGGATACCATTGTTACCATAGAGCGCAGAAAGTATTACATCAACACCGATGGATATTATTATTACTATCATTCACGATACACTCCCAAGATTTCCACTGATACCAGTTGCCATCACATCAGCAATCTTCCGCCTGACAGTTGTTCTATCAAGAATGATTATTTCTATAGCCATTTTAATGAATTGTATGCTGAAGGTATTTTCCGTTTTGATGATGGAGACATGAGGGAATACCGGAAATTTACTGATTGGTGCCCGAGTTACTTGTACACCGAGCGATATAATGAATTCAAGCAAAAAACTAATTATGAATTGCAATTGCCCGACAAAAGATTTTATAGCGTTTCATACAATCAACCTGGTGGTAGTATTCACCAGGAAACATACTGTTCGGAAGATGGAACGCTCTGTAATGTAACAACCTACATTTACAACAAAAAAGGAGAATTTATAAAGAAGAGATTTTCACAAACAGAACCGTGTGTTGAGGTAATAATCGATGGAAAGAAAAGAAGTGCAACTCGTGTGGTTAATCTTGAAGGGCAATGAGAAGAACCACTGGCTATAACAGCACCTTGCTTGCATGCCGTTCGTGCTTCGGAGACAAGAGACTGTTAAATTTGATATCTTAGTACTTCGATTAAACACCAGGAAACGGCACGACAAGCAAGCTGCAAAACGTTACAACAAATAACAAGAAAGCTAGATGCACGAACCAACCAATCAAAAACAAAAGTCTTCCACCTTGCTGGCCTTGTGTATTCTGACGCTGCTGGGAAATTTTTTCGTGATTCTGAAAGGATTGATCAGTTATTCGACGTTGCTAGGCTCGAATGATACACGGAGCGACCTTGGGGTCGTGTTGATCAACGTGGTCTATATCCTCGAGTTTTTGTCGTGTATCGGTTCTATTGTCGGAGCGATTGGCATGTTGATGGGCAAACGAAACGCTCTGATGATCTATCTGATCTCCTGCGGTCTGTATATTTTGGTAACCATAGTGTTTGCGGGGTTTTGCTTCATTTCGATTATTGGTATTCCCGTGGGATTGCTCCAATTTTTATACATCATACCATCCGTACTGTTCTTTGTTTTGTACGTTAACCAAGGAAACTATTTGAAGTGATGCCTAATTCGAAACGCTCAGTTCTACACATGAAACAAATCACTGCCATTTCGTTCGTCTTCTTTGGTTTCGTTACTTTTGGTCAAGCAGAAGCGTCGGATGAGGACCATTTAGACGGTGACAAGAACTTGAATACTAATTACAATGACAGCTTAATACATGATAAAATAAGCACTCGTGATATAAGTGTAATTGAAATAATAATATCGACAGAGGTGACAACAAACTCAACGATTAAAACAAAGAAGTGCAGCCACTAACAGCATCTACAAGAAATTGGCTGTTCAGTAGTTAAATGAAATTTGTGCTTCGTATCAAGTTCAATGATGGCAGACAGTTTCCGTCCCCGAAACCGCCAGTATCTCGGCAGAATTTCATTAACTTTCCGAAAAACTTTGTGATGAGAAATTTGAGTTTTATCCTGCTTTTGGTAATGGTATCGTGTAATACTGCTTCACCGGATAACGAAGAACTGAAATCTGAAAATACCGGAGGCAATGAACAGGCGGCGAAAGACTGGCTGATGAAAGCAATCCCCGATTTTTTCGAAAGCACTGAAATGGATCTGAACACGATCGCTACTCCGGAATATGCAGAATACAAGTCGGACGCCATGAATATTCTTTACGGCGAACTCACTATTCCCATGTTTGAGCAGAAATGGAAAGGGAAATTTGATGTTTCTGACAATGCAGTTGGAAAAGCTTTTCTCATTGAT
>JBKCAB010000855.1:0-3359 GCA_046307935.1 Bacteroidota bacterium
ATACCAGTTACCAATAACACATTTTTCGGTTGACTCCATTTCTTTCCTGCTAAGGACATCGGTTCTGAATAATTCACTGAAGAGAAAAAAATATGTTTTTTGCCGGAACCAATCTTCTTTTGGACAATTGACCTTTGGTCAGCGTTGAGATCAGCAGGGCATTTGGTAACCACGATCAGATCGGCACGTCTGCTGTTCAATCTTCTCTCCCTTAAGGAACCTGTCGGCAACAGAAAGTCATTGTAAAATGGGTTAGTATAGTCAGTTAAAAGTATATTCAATCCAGCTTTGATCTGACGATGCTGAAAAGCGTCATCCAGCAAGATCAAATTGGTTTCCGGGAATTCGTTTAAGATCCTTTGGACGCCTTGAACCCTTCGCTCGCAGACCGCAACTTTGACTTTGCCATGAAACTTTCTGGCATACAACAAGGGTTCATCGCCTGAATCTTGGGGCGAAGCATCGCGATCGACCCATCTGAAACCCTTGGTTTTTCGTCCATACCCTCGACTTAGGATCACCACTTTAAAGTCATCACTGTATTGTTCTGCCAACCATGCTACGTGTGGTGTTTTTCCGGTTCCTCCAACGGATAAATTCCCCACGCAGATCGACTTTACTGGAATGACATACGTACCGAATACACCCAGCTCAAAACAGCGGTTTCTGAGTTCGGTTATGAGCCCGTAAAGGAGGGAAACGGGAAATAAGAACCAACGAATGATCTGCACAGATCAAAAATACGGAAAGTTTATTGGGCGGAATAATCCGATAAAGTTTGATCGTCGGCGTAGTAGAATACACGGATCTGAGCAGTGTCGCTGAGAAAGTCGATCTTTCCTACCTCTACCCGATTAATCACAAGACCTGTACGCGCTTCAAGATCAGCCTTCATTTCATCGTATTTCTCGGGAACGATAAGATCAATCCGCTCGTAGTTGATGGTCTTTCTCGTTTCATGCTTAACCAGCCACAAATTTTCCAGACCAAAAGTCAGCGCCATAACCGTGAGGTTAATGATCACCATTTCAGCAATACTGATCTGATTGGATGCCAATGCGTTGACTACGCTTACGCCGATAATTAGGAAAAGATAGGTCATTTCCTTGATCTCGATAGCGTCAGTTCGATAACGAATAATCCCGAAAATAGCAAAAAGCCCTAATCCCATTCCGGTATCAATATCCAGCTTTTTCAGGCCGAAGCACAGAAAAAACGTAATCATACCGATCAGGTAGTAGGTAAACAGATAATCCTTTCTCTTCGTCTTCGGATAATACAAATACCGGATCAAAATGGTCAATACGATCAGATTAACCACCATCCTCAACAAGAGGACATAGGCATCCGGACTGAAAAGCGTAAGAGACATCGGCTCATCGGCTTTGGCTAACGGAAAGATAAGGTCAGGCAGCATTTTCGTTAATTTTTTTCAAGTGTAGCAATTTCTTTTTAAATCGGTTGTATTTCAAGTAAGGAGTACCATAGATTTCAATAGAACCGATGCAGTACTTACTGAGACGGTATGGTCGGATCATTCTTTTCTTCATCATTGCAAAGAATGCGGAAGTTCGCTGAACACTTTCTTGTTTCAATTCTGCAATGACCAGATTATCAAAATTATGCACCTGGTCATCCCATTTGAATTTGAGATCAAAATCCAACGTCAAACGTTCCTTTTCTCTCTTGTTGACCAATGTTATCCTGTGAAATGAGTTCCACATCACCGGATGAAGGTCATGCTCTTTCGGAATCACACTTTTGATAAAGTCAAGGTGATTTTGTTCCAGCTTGTCCGGAATAGCATCCACCTTGATGCGCTTCTTTCGCGTCCGACCTTTGATCTTTTCCTTGATCTCCAGGAAGAAAATGTTTGATTCCACATATTTCCGAAACCTCACTTTGAAGCGATTGGATCTGCCGCGGTGATGATCCTTAAAAAAGTTAAAGTTCTCATCATCCAGGTAAAGACTCTCATAAAAAGGAGTTCGTGTCCCTTCAATTTCCAGCACGCGATAGGCATCGGACAGTTCCGGAAGTAGCTCAATGAAATCACCAATGGAAAACGCAAACTTGGTATCCACCCTGTTCATCAACCTGACCTCATCCATTTCTGCTAAAGAGATAGGTTCAAATTCATTTAAGCGTTCAATGATCTTTTCCTTCAACATTTTTATCAAAGTTAAGTAAATGTTAACTCAGACAGGCACAGTTGCGTTCATTTAATTTGAGGGATGTTCGACTATTGTCAGGTTTCTTGGATCATTCTTTCACATTGTGAGATGGTTCGAAACCATTCTAACCTGAATCAAGGTTTCAAATACTCACTATCTTTGACTTATGAGAAAAAAGATCCTCCTACTCGGTTCAGGTGAACTCGGAAAAGAATTCGTGATCGCTTGTCAGCGTTACGGCCAATATGTGATAGCCGCAGATAGTTATGAAGGGGCACCTGCCATGCAGGTTGCTCATGAATTTGAAGTCATCAATATGCTCGACGGGGCTGAACTTGACCGTATCGTTGCTAAACACAATCCTGATGTAATCGTTCCCGAGATTGAAGCGATCCGGACTGAACGTTTTTACGATTATGAGAAGCAAGGGATCCAGGTGGTACCTAGTGCCAAGGCTGCAAATTTCACGATGAACCGGAAGGCCATCCGCGATCTGGCGGCAATCGAAGTTGGAGTGCGAACGGCTCCGTACCGCTATGCAACTTCCCTGGAAGAATTAAAATCAGGTGTAGAATTTACCGGAATCCCTTGTGTTGTAAAGCCCTTAATGTCCAGCTCAGGTAAGGGACAGTCCGTCATAAAAAGTGAGGGAGATGTTGAAAAAGCATGGAACTATGCTATGGAAGGTTCGCGTGGTGATCTTAAGGAGGTCATCGTTGAGGGATTCATCAACTTCGATTATGAGATCACGTTACTGACGGTCACACAGAAAAATGGCCCTACTTTGTTTTGCCCACCGATCGGACACAGACAGGAGCGCGGAGATTACCAGGAGAGCTGGCAACCACAAGCGATGGACCTCAATCACCTTGCTGAGGCTCAGGACATGGCTGCCCGCGTTACAAATGCACTGGGAGGTGCAGGGATCTGGGGCGTTGAATTTTTCATCACGAAAGAAGGAGCGTATTTCTCTGAGCTTTCCCCACGACCGCACGACACCGGTATGGTAACCCTCGCCGGGACGCAGAACTTCTCCGAATTCGAGCTGCATGCCCGAGCGGTTCTCGGATTACCGATTCCTGAGATAACGCTACAACGCAACGGTGCAAGTGCAGTTGTTTTGGCGGAGAATAGTGGGACGAGTTACCCAGTATTTACGGGTCTAGAGACCATGGCAGCCTATAC
>JBKCAB010000856.1:0-1362 GCA_046307935.1 Bacteroidota bacterium
ACCGTAAAAATTGAATGTAAAACCGATGTTAACGACTCCGGAATATGCATCATCTGTCAATGAAACATTGGTGGGACTGTTCAGAAAGAATCCAGCAGCCGGAGCTCCGGAACCTGAACCATTACAGTTGGTTATAACCACGGGTTGTCCCTGACACACCGTCGCATCCTGACCTAAGCAAAGATTGACAGTTGGAAGTCCTTGAGAATAAGAAGATATGGAGATGGAGAGTATTACAAGTAAGCAGTAGACTTTCTTCATTGTTTTCCTTCGTTTCAATACTAAACGCAAATACACCTATTAAGGTTGCTTGTTTTACGCAAAAATAAACAAATTAAGGTTTTGTTCAAAGAACTTGGAGTGTGGTTTCATTCGACAAATCGTCAGGGTATGAAATGAAATCCAATATTCCTTTAACTTTATTCTATCAAGGTTCAAAAAATATATACTTTTGCCCAACCATTAACTTTAATAATTATGTCAAGTAAGTACCAATCGGAGATTAATGAGTTCATGGATCGCGTCAAGGCAAAGAATGGACACGAACCTGAATTTTTACAAGCCGTACATGAGGTAGCTGAAGCTGTAATTCCGCTAATTGAGGAAACACCAACGTACAAGAATGCCAAGATCCTTGACAGGATCGTAGAACCGGAAAGAACGATTATTTTCCGTGTTCCATGGTTGGATGATAATGGAAATGTGCAGGTTAACCGCGGCTACAGAGTTGAATTCAACTCTGCAATAGGTCCATACAAAGGTGGACTTCGCTTTCACCCTTCGGTCAATTTATCGATTCTTAAGTTCCTTGGATTTGAGCAGATTTTCAAGAACTCACTGACCACGCTGCCAATGGGTGGTGGTAAGGGAGGTTCAGATTTCGATCCAAAAGGAAAATCGGACAATGAAGTGATGAAGTTTTGTCAATCGTTCATGAGTGAACTTTCACGACACATTGGAGCTGATACCGATGTTCCTGCGGGAGATATTGGTGTTGGAGGCCGTGAAATTGGATATATGTTTGGACAATACAAGCGCTTGCGAAATGAATTCACAGGTGTATTTACCGGTAAAGCCAGGAATTGGGGTGGTTCATTGATTCGTCCTGAGGCAACCGGATACGGAACGGTCTATTTTGCGAAGGAAATGCTTGCGACGAAAGGTGATTCATTTGCAGGGAAAGTGGTTACTGTTTCGGGATCTGGAAATGTTGCACAATATGCGTGTGAAAAGGCAACAGAGCTTGGTGGTAAAGTGGTCACACTTTCTGATTCTGAGGGATATATCTATGATGAATCGGGTATCGATGCAGATAAGCTTGCATGGGTTATGGAATTGAAGAATGTAAAAAGAGGTCGGATA
>JBKCAB010000857.1:0-2350 GCA_046307935.1 Bacteroidota bacterium
TCCGGGTTCCATGGGTGAGTGTGACCTTGCTCATGCTCGTAAGTAAGTTTCTTCGCTACCTGGTTCTTTGCCTTCTCTGGCTGATCTGAGTTGTAAAGCAGAACAATTTTCTATTTTTATGTCATGAACAGTATTTCGGCCATAATCACAGCGGGAGGAATTGGTAAACGCATGGGCGGAGAGATCCCAAAACAGTTCCTGCGGTTAAATAACAGACCGGTGCTTGTGCATACACTGGAGTCAATGCATGCCATGCTGCCCGATGCCGAGATCCTGATCACGCTTCCGGAAGATTGGAAAAACTATTGGACCGATCTTTTGAAAGCATACGATTGTACCGTTGAACATCGCATAGTTTCCGGTGGCGAGGAACGTTATCACTCCGTTAGAAATGCAGTATTGGCCTCAACAGGCAGCATCGTTCTCATCCACGATGGTGTAAGACCACTTGTATCATTTGACACGATCACACGTTGCCTTCATGCTGTTGAAAGATTCGGGACAGCAGTACCGGTCGTTCCCCTGAATGAATCACTCAGAAGGATCTCGGGGGATCATTCTGCAGCGGTGGATCGCTCCCTTTACAGACTGGTTCAAACGCCGCAATGCTTCAGAAGAGAGATCCTACTGGCGGCCTACGATCTACCGTATCATGCGGCAATAACTGATGATGCATCGCTGGTAGAAGAAGCGGGACATGTGATTCACACAGTTGCCGGAAATGAGGAGAATATCAAGATCACTACACCTGCAGACCTTGAGCTCGCTGAAATACATCTGAGCAGGGACAGGACATGAAGTACCGGATACTCAATAAAGAAGAGTTAACGCACCTCGAGGATGAACTCAAACAGTTCCTGATCGTCAACGGAGTTCACGGGGCTGAATGGGAACGGCTGAACAAAGAGGATGCGGATAAAGCGATTACACTGGTTGAATTATTTTCCGACTCGATCCTCCAGAAAGTGTATGAAAAGGTGAAGGTACTGGAGTTCAGGACTGTAGACTCAGCAGTACTCTTTCGTTTTGATGAGCATACGGTGAAGCTGATTTCCATTCAACGAAAACCGGAAACCGTCGCCGATCTGTCCACCCCTGAAGGCATACACGAAGCATTAGTCTACAGATTGGCAGAGCTGGAATTCTTTCGGTCTGAGAAGAAGTATCCGATTGATCGCGAATCAGAGGTCCACAAACTCATCGAACAAGGTTGTCTGCTTTCGGACACGACACTGTGGGAAAGTCTGGACAAACTGATCGCCCGCTGAACAATATCCCTTTTAAACCGTTAATTTCGCAATTCAAACAGAACACATGAAAAAGATACTATTCAGTTTATTGATAGCGAGTGCAGCAGCACTCAATGCGCATTCCCAGATCCAGCGCCCTATGGCAAGTCCACAGGGGAAAGTAGAACAGAAGGTCGGTCTCACCGATATTAAAATAGAGTACTATCGTCCATCGAAGAACGGCCGTGTTGTTTTTGGCGATGTTGTTCCGTTTGATGAGCTATGGAGAACAGGTGCCAATGAGAATACCAAGTTTACCTGCTCTGATCCCGTAGTTTTTGGGAAGGATACGCTCAAAGCGGGGACGTATGCCATCTTCACTAAACCCGCAAAAGAAGCATGGGAGGTGATCTTTTACACAGACATTACCAATTGGGGAACACCCGATGAGTTCGATGAGAAAAAAGTAGCACTCCGCTCAAAAGCAAAAGTGGCTGCTATGAATGATGTGACCGAGACATTCACGATTTCTATAGACAACCTAACCATAAAAACGGCTGATCTGAACTTCACGTGGGACAAGACGAGGGTAACGCTCAATTTTTCAGTGCCAACAGCCAAGAAGATGAATGCCAGCATCGATAAAGTGATGGCCGGACCGAGTGGGGGCGACTATTATGCTGCTGCTGAATTCTATTTCAAGGAAAAACAAGATATGAAGAAGGCACTCGAATGGGTGAACAAGGCTGTTGAGGCACGACCGGAAGCATATTGGATATTGCGTCTAAAATCACAGATCCAGGCAGAACTCGGAGATTACAAGGGAGCCATCGAAACGACAAAGTTATCTATGGCCTCTGCTGAAAAAGACGGAAATAAGGCATACATCGACATGAATAAAGCCTCAATTGAAGAGTGGCAGAAGAAAAAGTAAAGAAATTTAGTCCGTCGGTGTAACATTTGTCGATTTTCGGAGTTTAATACACAAAACCTTCCAGATGAAAAGAATATTGATCGCAGCAAGTATTGTCGGAATGAGCCTCACCTCTTTTGGTGCTCCTTTCTCAGATTCAGAAACAGTGATTGTCAAGTATGACAAGAAGAAAGGAAAGAAAAAGGGC
>JBKCAB010000858.1:0-2860 GCA_046307935.1 Bacteroidota bacterium
CTGGTGGCACAGATCTCGAATGCCAATCAGCAGGGAATTACCGTCACACAGAATGGTCAGTCACTGAGTGGATGGAACTTCATGAACGGCACCCTCCGCGTGAACACAACGCTTTCTTCAGGCTCTAACGTGTTTATTATAAGTGCTACCAATGCTTGCGGAACGGTCTCACAGAGCATAGTTGTGCAGTACAATAGTTGCTTGGCCCCTGTTGTGGCAATAACAACTCCTTCGGTTAATAATCTTACCGTTAGTCAGCCGAACTACTCTTTACAGGCACTCGTATCAAACGTCAATGCCCAGGGAGTGACCATTTCGAAAAACGGTCAGGTGATCGGAGGTTCTACCTTTGCAAATGGTGTACTGAATGCAAGCGTGCTGCTTGTACCGGGCGCAAACACTTTTGTTGTAACAGCCGTTAATGACTGCGGTATTGTTTCAGAATCAGTAACCGTTAATTATGTTACCTGTACTACACCTGTGATCATTCTTACGAATCCAGCAGCCAATAACTCTACAGTCACCGGCGCTAATTATGGCTTTTTGGTTCAGGTAGCCAATGCGAATGCACAAGACATTACTCTCACACAGAACGGTCTGCCGGTTTCCGGAGTTTCATTCGTTAATGGTCAACTGCGAGCAAGCCTCTTCCTGAATGGCGGGCCAAATGTGTTGGTGGTAACAGCTACCAATGATTGCGGAACTACTACTGAAACGGTGATCATCAATTACAACAATTGTGTTCCGCCAACCATCAGTATACTGGCTCCCTCAATCAATAACACAACTGTCAATTCTTCGGCAAGCACCTTCGTTGCTCAGATCAATAATGTTCAAGCGCAAGGCGTTTCTTTAACCTTGAATGGACAACCGGTTGCAAACACAGTGATCACGAATGGTCAATTGAGGGCCAACGTTACGCTTAATCCTGGAGCCAATGTGTTTGTTCTGACAGTAACCAATGCCTGCGGAACAGCTGCTGAAACAATTACTGTTAATTATGATAACTGCATTCCTCCTGCTGTGAGTATTGTTACTCCTGCAACAAACAATACAACGGTGACAACAGGATCGGTCGGCTTTCTTGCTCAGGTGTCGAATGTCACTACCCAAGGGGTGTCCGTTACGGTGAATGGACAGCAAACAACTGCTGTCACATACATGAACGGGCAGCTCAGAGGGAATTTGTCCCTGAGTGCCGGAACAAACACGATCACTGTTACCGCAACGAACAGCTGCGGATCAGACACCGAAACGATCACGATCACCTACAACAACTGTATCCCACCGGTCCTGACAATGGTTACTCCTGCAGCAAGCGGAACGGAGGTGACCAATGCGAATTACACATTGCTTGCTCAACTTACAAATGTTAATGCCCAGCAGGTTACAGTGAGTCAAAATGGCGCCAATCTCACTCCTGTGAACCTCGCTAACGGTCAACTTTCTATGAACGTAACACTGGCAGCAGGCATAAACGCTTTTGTCATAACTGCAACGAATGCCTGTGGCAACGTGAATGAAACAGTTTCCGTTACATACAATAACTGTATTGCACCAACCGTGGCGATCCTTTCACCCAATGCGGAAGTATCAACGGTAACATCGCAGAATTACACCTTACTGGCGCAGGCAACGAATGTTACCTCCTCACAGATCTCCGTCACGATGAATGGACAGCCAATCAGTGGCTCGATCTTCACCAACGGACAGTTGCGTGCAAATTTGTCGCTAATTCCAGGAGCAAACACGGTAACGGTTACAGTAACAAATACCTGTGGCTCAGTAACAGAAACCATTACGATAAATTATAACAATTGCGTTGCACCGGTATTGAACATCACAACACCATCATCCAACAATTCATCAGTGACAAATCCTTCACTAACTATTGTGGCGCAAACAGAAAATGTGACGAGCGAGCAGATCAGCATGACCGTTAACGGATCTCCCTCCACAACATTCACTGTTACAGGAGGTCAGTTGCGATCCAACGCCACACTCAGTGGAGGAACTAATACAATTGTGATTACGGCGACAAACGCATGCGGATCTGTAACGGAAACCATCACCGTCAACTACGCTCCTCTTGAAATACAAGAACAAAAAATAACGATTTGTCACTACCCTCCAGGAAACAATGGAAATCCACAAACACTGGAGATCCCGCTCTCCGCTTGGCCGGCGCATCAGGCACATGGGGATGTACTGGGTCCGTGTCCTGAAAGTAACCCTGACAATCAGGGCGGGGACGGAAATCAGGATAACAACAATAACGGAGGTGGAAATGGTCAGGGTAACGGAAACAACGGCCATGGAAACAATGCAGACGGTGTTGATTCCAGTAATCCTGGTCAGGGTCAAGGCGGTCCTACCGGTGCCAATGACCCGTCCGGGAATGTGGATGATGAGAACGGAGCCGGTAATGGTAATGCAGGAGGACAATCCTCCTCAGGGAATACGGGCAACAGTTCTGGGCAACCGGGCAGTGGCCAGGGATCACAGGGCTCAGGAAACGGAAACAACGATCCAGGTTCTAATACTCAAAACTCCAACGGTTCTGGCTCAAACAACAACGAAAACAATTCAGGGAATCCTTCCGGAAACGGAAATCAAGGTGGGGAAAATTCCGGTAAAGGTGGAAATGGCAGTGGAAATAAAAGTGTAGAAAAACCTGGCGGAGGCGGTGTAAAGCCCGGTGTAAATACACCTAAACCTGCAGTCAATAATAGCAACAAAGCCACCGAAGTAAAACCGCAAGGCGAGCAAAAGGAAGGTGAAAAACCAGCTGCACCTGCGGGAGGACAAGGAAGTGCAGGTAATAAAGGTGCAGAAAAACCTGGCGGAGGTGGTGTAAAAC
>JBKCAB010000859.1:0-9390 GCA_046307935.1 Bacteroidota bacterium
GTTGATTTTCCCGGCAGCAAAACCTCGTAAGGGGAATCATCCGGACCACTTTCAGCATAGGCTGAAATATCCAGAAGGGTATTCCATGTTCCCGACATGTATCGATCCACCTGGCCCTCTTTATTCAACCGATCGACCCAATCAGGGAGCTGTGGTTCAAAGAAAGAACTTGTAATGAACCGACCCGTTTCGTAGTCATACCAATAGGTACCATCGCTAAGGTGTCCACCGGGAAGTATGGCACCTCTGTCCTTAATGGACATTGAGATCACTTTAGCGCCGGGATATGTCAGTTTTAACTGATCTGAAATGGTGTAGGTCTTCAAGTTTTTTGGAGAGCACTTGCCGTCCACCGAAGTTGTTCCAACCGGTTGTACTGTGTTGTCATCCACACAATTGATCAGCTGACCGCTTTCGCGCTCGAACCATTCATTCCCAACAATACCGTGATCAGCTGGAACAGCACCTGTATAGATCGAAGCGTGACCGGGACCAGTGTAGGTAGGAACATAATTATAAAGCGTATTTCTACAGTTAGTACCCTTTTCGAGAAAGGTTCGGAATCCGTTTTCACAGAATTTCGGTTCATAACGATAGAGGTACTCGTAACACATCTGGTCTACGACAATACCAACAACTAATTTCGGTGAATCTGCCATTTGTGCCTGAAGCGAAAAGCTCAAAAAAAACGTCATGAAAATTATGAAACACCTCATACGATTCTGGTTTGTATAGGTCAAAAATAGGCAATGCATAGCAATCCCTTTCGTATGACACATTAACTTTGCAGAAATTCGGTGCTATGCTTGGATTAAAACTCCCCACAGATCCCCGTTGGGTCAATGTTGTTGAAAGGAATGTAGAAGAGATTCTAACTGATCATGCCTACTGTGAGCAGAAAGCCGCCAGCAATGCGATCTCAGTAATTGTAAAATTCTCGCAATATCCCGACCTCGTTCAGGCCATGACTGCCATTGCGCAAGAAGAGATGCAGCATTTCGGTATGGTACATGAAAAAATGCTGGAACGGGGAATGAAGTTAGGCTTCGAGCGAAAGGATCCTTACGTGAATGACCTTGCGGAATACCTTAGAAAACGCAATGCGGGCGGTAGCACCGAAAACCAGTTCGTGAACCGGATGATGTTTGCCGCCATGATCGAAGCCAGATCATGTGAACGGTTCCGAATACTCTCGGAAGATATCAATGATGCAGATCTAAGAGGTTTCTATCGTTCACTTATGGAAAGTGAAGCCCGCCATTATACTACTTTTCTCAGCTTTGCCCGAAAATATGGAAAAGGAATAGATGTGGAAAAACGCTGGCAAGAATTCCTTGACTTTGAAGCAACACTTATGGAAAAGTACGGAAAGGGTGAAACTATGCACGGTTAATGTGTGCAAAGGTAAAAGTATACCGGCATTCCGAAAGTAATATTGAAAGGGAACGTCACAGCAAGAGCCATGGGAATGAACAGTCCGGGATTAGCCTTAGGAACAGCGATCTTCATGGCTGCTGGAACCGCAATATAGGAGGCACTCGATGCAAGAACGGCCATCATGAACCGATTTCCGACATCAGTTGTTACATACTGACTTAGCAAAGCAACCAAACAGCCATTTATTAGTGGAACGATGATCGCGAAAACACCCGTAAACCATCCTGATCTCATAAAATCACCAAGTTTCCTACCACTAACAATACCCATATCAAGCAGGAATATCGCCATGAATCCTTTGAAAATATCAGTGGTGAATGGCTTTATACCCATCGCTTGTTCTTCGGAAGCAAGAATCCCTATCACAAGTGAACCAAGGATCAAAAGGACACTACCATTGCTGAAGGAATGTCGAACAATCTGAGGTATGTTAGCTGCATTGTTCTTCTCACTATTAAAAAAACGTATCAGCATGACACCGATCACGATCGCGGGAGCTTCCATCAGCGCCATGACGGCAACCATGTGTCCCCCATAGGTGAGCTCCTTCACCTCCAGAAAGGACGCTGCAGTAACAAAAGTAACTGCACTCACCGATCCGTATGCCGCAGCAATTGCCCCGGAATCCTCTATGTTGAGCTTGGACTTAAGAATAAAAAACGTGTAGAGAGGAATGACAGCGGCTATCAGAACCCCTAGTAAGATCGTAAATACAATTTCCCAACTAAATGTGCTGTGAGCAAGTTCCTGACCTCCTTTGAAGCCAATCGCAAAGAGCAGGTATAACGATATGAATTTGGAAGAATTAGGCGGAATTCTCAGATCACTTCGTATCATAACTGCGGTGATACCCAGCACAAAGAAGAGAAGGGCAGGATTGGTCAGATTGTCTAGCAGTAATTGAATGTTCATATCAAAAGGTGTCTTTTTAATTCTATTTCAGACAATGCGGCTCTTTTAAGTCGATCATTCAGCGATGAACCAAGTTCAAAATCAGGAAGTTTGACAAGCAGTAAAATATCGCAATTCAGACTATCGAGTAAGTGGAGGTGCTCATACAGGTTGGCTGAAGCTTCCTGAAGATCACTGATCGCTGAGAGAAATAAGCCCTCGATGTTTGCAGGCAAGTTATCCATTGGTCCAAAGGAAAGAAGACCTACCTTCATGGACTTCAATGATTCAAAGTATTGCACCGGATCTTCCACAAGAAACACAGGGGTTGTGGGTGCATAGTGCCTATCTAGCATCCCTGGTGCCTCAGGATCAATATTATTTACTGTTCGGAAACGTATTTTCCCGGCGCAATTCTCCAACTGCTGAACGGTAACCGATCCAGGTCGGAGCAATACAACAGTTCCGTCATCATCAAATGCTACGATCGTGGATTCTATTCCCTGGTCGCATTTCCCTCCATCCAGGATCATGCAGATCCTGCCATCAAGTCCTTTCTTTACGTGCTCAGCGAGCGTAGGACTGATCTGACCAAATAGATTAGCACTGGGTGCAGCAAGCGGGAAATCCAGCCTTTTCAGGAGTGCTTGTGCCACTGGGTGAGCAGGAACCCTTACAGCAACAGTGGATTTCCCTGCTGTTACAGTATCCGGAATTACTTTGTTTTTCGGCAATACCAGCGTGAGTGGCCCTGGCCAGAACTTAGCAATTAGATCGAGTGCTTTCGGAGGGATTTCCGAAACATACTTATTCAATAGGCCCGCATCGGACAGATGAATGATCAATGGATTGAAATGCGGTCGTTCCTTTGCATCAAATATTTTTGAAACAGCATCGGGATCCAGGGCGTTGGCTGCCAATCCGTAAACCGTTTCTGTTGGAATGGCAACGATCTCACCTGCCGAAAGTAGCTCTACCGCTTTTTGAACATCAGTGCTGATCTCCGTTTTCATGGGTTGCATGAATTACAATACATCGGATCTTCGGTAATTCGATCGCTTTGTTCCACTTGTTCATAATTGCAAAACCGGCAATTTCTGATAAATCCTTTCGATGAGGTAGTCGGAAGACCACAGAGCGAACAAGGCAAGCCGGGAATGGAAGTGCGAACAGAAAAATCGGGCATCTTACAAGCCGGACATTCAGATGAAACTGCTTGAAAGAGTTTTTCAGCAGCAGAAGCAATAACGTGCATTCGTGATGGGTTGTACAGCGCACGCATGTCGGTTTCAACCCGGATCTTAGAGAATTCTGTGCCTCTAAGCTTACGGTAATTTTCCAGCAATACTTTTTCAGAGGTAATTCCTTTCTCAATACTGTTTGAACCGCTCCGAAGGATCAATCCATGCTCAGGAAAACCGACGTCTTGTGCAAAACCGAGAAGATCCTCCTCCGAGTCAACATCCTTGAAGTTGAAATTCGTTTCCGTACTGAGCTCCCGAACATACATCTCCAATCCTTTCCGAAAGTCCTTGAGCAAGATCAGTTCATCATCCGCAGGAATGAAATAAAGAGACGGATGAGGGCCAAAGGAACCTTCACTGGCCACGACAAGATCAATTCCTGTTTCCTTGTGTGCGGCAATACATTTATCATTCAGAACAGTCAGTGGATCACCTTGCCTTTCCTTTTCGCCTGAGAACGTTCCAAACCGGTCCGTATCAAACCCTTCCATTGATTCAGGTAACATGCCCAGACGCTCTAGCACCGGAGAAATTACTTTTTCCTTTCCATGCATGCTTGCGATCAACACTTTCCTGCCCAAGAAGAATTCACTCATGGTCGAAAGTGGTATTGGTTCGGATAAATTCATCGAAAGTCCTGTTCACTTGTGTGATCGGAACCGAACACATGGGAATTTGCTCTCCGAACCATTCCTGCAAGAACTTATCAATAGCTGAAAAAAGCAAAGCTTTTGTCTGTAAGGTAATGATCGTTCGGCCTTTTGTAACTATTTCTCCTCCCTCCAAAAAAAAGGAAACATTGTCGATATCAGTCGACACCTTGGCCGCCAATCCTTTTCTCAATAAAGCATCGATCAGCTTCCGTGGATTATGTTCTTTGTTCAGATAAATGATGACATTCACCATCTGATCAGATTTTGATACGCTCTACAGTTAAAACAGCGTTCAATTTGAAAACTGATAAAGGATCCATAGAGAACATCTCAAGTATCCCATCCCTTGATTTTTTCAATTCGTGTACGCGCTGTAAATGCCTATCAAAATCTGGTTCGTGGCGTTCCTTTTTTCTTAGGATCTGTACATCGTGAAAACGAATCTTTTCCTGTATGATATTCAACAGGATCTCTTTGGCATCCTCCGAACTGAATTCTCCATTTACTAGGCTGTATTCTGTAACCATGATTAATTTTTTGACAAAAATAAATTGGATGATATATTTATTATTATTTATATTTGAAATGTTTTACATTACATTATATTATGCATTACACACTTCATCAACTGCAGGTTTTCTACAAGATCTGCAAAACGCAGAGCATCACAAAAGCAGCAGAAGAATTGCACCTTACCCAACCTGCTGTGTCCATACAACTGAAGAACTTTCAGGAACAATTCGAATTTCCCTTAACAGAGATAATTGGTAGAAAGTTGTATATCACGGATTTTGGGAGAGAGATCTGCGATGCCGCTGAGCGCATTCTCACGGAGGTTGACGCCATCGAGCACAAAGTGAAAGCGTTCAAAGGGCAGCTATTCGGTAAATTAAAGATTTCAGTAGTTTCTACCGGGAAATATATCATGCCCTATTACCTGACAGAATTTCTTAAGAATAATCCAGGGATACAATTGCAGCTGGATGTTACGAATAAAAGCAAAGTGATCGAGAGCTTGGAAAAGAATGAGGTTGACCTTTCACTGGTTTCGATACTACCTGATCATCTGCAGCTTGGTTCAGTCGAACTTCTGGAAAACAATCTTTTTCTGGTTGGATCAAACCATTGTGGCATGAATGAAAAAAAATACGACCGAAAAATACTGGCAAATCTTCCTTTGATATTCCGGGAACCAGGATCGGGCACAAGACAGTCAATGGAAAATTTCCTTGAATTGAATGAGATCCAAGTAAAAAAGAGTTTGGAGCTTACATCAAATGAGGCCGTCAAACAGGCCGTTATAGCCGATCTTGGATTTTCTGTAATGCCACTTATCGGAATTAAAAATGAGATCGCAACTGGTCTGCTTAAACTTATTCCGGTGGATGGTCTTCCAATTACAACACGTTGGAACCTGATCTGGCAGAAAAACAAGAAATTCTCACCGGTTGCCAACGCCTTTTTGAAATACATTGAGGAAAATAAGGAACAAATCGGAAAACAATTTATGGCAACAGGTCCAGACAACTAAACAATGTTTTGACAACTGTTTTAGATCAAGTAGCATGCTAAAAAAGCATTCCCGCCATACTAACGGAAGATGACAACTTTCTGCTGTAATCTTGAATTTGTACTGTTAATAAGATCTAAGGTATATACACCGTTCGGTAACGATGAAAGATCCACCTCGAGTTGATCTCCTATTGATTCAATATCCCATCTCAGCACTTCCCGTCCAAGTTGATCAGTAAGGACCAACTCCTCAGCCGAAACAGTCGTCGGAAATGATATTCGTATTTTATCCGTTGTTGGATTTGGATGTATTGTTAAACTGACTATTTCTTCGATCAACCCTGAGTTTTGATCATAGATCATCTTGAAATCATCAAAATAGAACCCGTCCTTACGCGTACCTCCATCCGAAACAAGCTGAAAACGCAAGCGGATCTCCTGCCCGATGTATTCGCTTAAGTCAATATCTTCCAGCACCCAGTCAAATCGACTGCCGTCATAAACCGGCTCACCTTCAGGTTGAGTTGCACCATTCAATGCTGTTCCCGGATTCGTGTAATTGCCGCACTGAGCTATCCAACTTGATCCGTTGTCTGTGGAAACCTGAAATTGAACGTAATCGTATGAGGGCTCGATATCCCATTTCGCATAATAGCTGACATGTGCTGACTGTGTGGTCGTTAAGTCAACCACCTGGTCAAAAGTGTAGGTGGTATTCGCATTGTTTTGATAATTGCCTGAGGGACTATCTGTAAAGGAACTGCTGGAAGATACAAATGCTGAATTGGTGGTACTCCAGCTCCCGGACCAATTGACGTTATTACTCGCATTTTCATTCACTTGTAATGGCGATGATGTGAAAACTTTTGTGATGGTATCATGATCCACCCAAATGCCATAATCGGTATGGAGTACATACCTGATCTCATCTCCCGACTGTACTGATGGATTGAGCTCATAAGTGATGTTTCCCTCTGATTGCGCTCTCAAGGCGAGATCGTATGCGACTGAACTGCCTACATTTTGAAGATTCTGCAAAGGTTCTACAGAAACTGTTACTTGTCCATCCTCGCGACCTAGACGTTGAACACTGTGGGTGAATACGCCTGATAAACTCGTCACAATATAGGGATCCAAATCCTTTGTAACATAATATTTATGAGGTATGTGTGCAAGCACCATATTTGGATGCAGCATCTGCTGACAAGTAGGCACGATCAATGAAGCAGGAGGCCAGAATGATGGACCGATTTCAGGAACCATGGCAAAAATGGTATCTTTCATTCCCTCCCCGATATTTTCACGGTACATGTAGTCATCCGACCCCCCAGAAACAGGATAGAGTGACGTGGCCTTTTGAGCAGTGAAGCCATTGTACTCTACCATGTGACCGGCCAAGTCTACAAAATAATCGTGATGATCGGCAAACTCAGCAGCATCTGCACCGATCGGAAAAAGATGAAGGTCTCCAAATGTGTGCGCATTCAGCGCGGATGTAAAACCAAATGTCTCAACAAGCCATTTTATAGCTTGGGTTTCCGGTTCGGAAAAAGGACCTGTTCCGCAATAGATGTCACTATCAGGGTCGAAGCTCACTCCTTGTTGTCCCCATTGATACGAATAATTCCTGTTCAGATCAACTCCCTTGTTGCTGGTTCCAACATCTCTCCTGTTCTTTCGGTGCATTCCTCCACCGTTGGGATTGGTTGTCCAGTTGTAGACATAACCATCCGGATTAACACACGGAACAAAGAACAACTGATTATTGTCAACCAGGTACTTAACTTCATCATTCGTCGAATAGTTTTCCAGTAAATACCACATATAATAAACGAGTGACGAAAGCCCCATAGGTTCTCTGGCATGGTGTAAGGCGGTGTAGAGCACATTTGATTCCTGTTCCAATGTGCCGGGATTATCAGAAATAACAATATAGTAAACAGGTCTGTTCTCGTGGGTCAAGTAAGTGGAAATCGGCTGTCGGACAGAAATAAGCCCGGGAAATTGTGCTTGCATATCGTCCAGCTCCGCCAACAACTCATCATAATTGAGATAGCCTCCCATTGAACCAAGATTGAATCCTTCAGGTACATCCGTATTTTGAGATATACCATAACAATCTGTATTCTTCTCGTTGGATAGCTCATTGTTTTGCTTGGCATAATGATCTTGCACATCCGGAATCAGCACTTCATAATGAACACCGTTCAGCTCCATGATCTGAATATCCCGTTCCGAAAAGTCTGATATGAAGAACTCATCACCCCCATGGATTCCATGATCGATCCCAATGCCCAGCTCCATCAATCGAATTAGCTCTTCGCTATCGGCTTGAATTTTGACGCGCGCATACTTCGAGAAGGGCTGCGCAGAAATTAGCAGGGACAAGAAAAGAACAATCAGGACAATAAGATACTTCATTTGATCTTTTTTTGACGAATGTACAGAAACCAGAGGACTTGTAAAACCACCACATGCAAATGATGGTTCAATTGACCGATTCATTTATCCTAACTATTCTTTCATTTATCTTTGTAGCCTTCCATTTGTGTATTAATTCGATTTTCGGGAGTTCTCTTTCTTAGTTTTATACTTAAAAATAACAGATATGTCTGACAATAAGATCACCTTTGGAAAAATCTTCTGGCCAAGTTTTGTTGCAATACTTATCATGTCGGTGATAGGTCTTTTATTGTTTTTCCTCATTCTTGGCGGCATAATTGGAGGTTTTGCTGAATTCGGTCCAAAACCACTAAGCCTGGAGAATAAGACAGTCCTTCATATGACCTTAAGCGGAAATCTCAGCGAAAAAGCCGATGTAAGTTTTGATCCGATGTCATTCCAGCTAAATGAGAATATCGGCTTGAGCGATATCATCCATGGACTTAAAAAAGCCAAAGAAGATAAAAAAATAAAAGGCGTTTACATTGAGCTCGGAGAGATCTCTTGTGGATATGCCCAAGCAAAAGAGATCAGAGATGCAGTCAATGAATTTGAAAAAAGCGGAAAATTTGTGATTGCCTACAACCGCGGAGAGGCCGTGAGCCTGAAAGAGTATTATATAGCATCTTCCGCTAATACCAATTATGGTTTCCCCGGCTCTGCAATGGAATTCCTTGGTATGGGTGCTGAACTTACATTCTTTAAAGGTACGCTTGACAAGCTGCAAGTAGAGGTAGAGATCATTCGTGGCTCCAACAACGATTTCAAAAGTGCTGTAGAGCCCTTCTTCAGAAACAACATGAGCGACTCCAGTCGACTTCAGCTAGAGCGTTACCTCAATTCAATGTGGACGGATATTAAGTCGGATATCGCAGCAGACAGGAACATTTCGGAGGAAAAACTTGAGGAGCTCGCTGAAAATGCAACTATTCGAAGGGCAACAGATGCTGTAGATCACAAACTCTTGGATGCGGTGATGTACCGAGATGAGGTCATGGACCTTGTCTCTGAAAAGGCTGGTGTTTCTAAAAATGAAGAGCTTAAATTAATTTCATTTGAGAAGTATGCCAGAAAGAAATTCAACCAGGATCAACGCTTGATCAAGAACAACCAACCGAATGTAGCAGTCATTCTGGCTGAGGGAGATGTTTCTGTTGATGGGGATGGGCTGACATCAAAAGAAATCTGCGGACTTTTTCAAAAAGTCAGGA
>JBKCAB010000860.1:0-916 GCA_046307935.1 Bacteroidota bacterium
ATGTAGTTTTATCCAATGGTTTTCGTGCGCCAAACGTGGACGATCTTAGTAAGGTATTCGAATCCACTCCCGGGAATCTGATCGTGCCCAACGAGGACCTCAAACCGGAGTACACCTACAACGCAGAGATCGGTTTGACACACATCTTCGCGGAAAAATTCACTTTTTCGGCGACTGGTTACTATACCGCGTTTCGAAATGCACTGACGGTTAAAGACTTCACCTTTGAGGGGCAGGATTCAATTCTGTTTGAAGGTGTCATGAGCAATGTAGTCGCAGTTCAAAATGAAAACAAAGCATACTTGTATGGATTGGAATTTAGTTTGAATGGTAAACTGAACGACTACGTGACCGTATACGGAACGTACAATTACACCTATGGCAGGATAATTACGGATACAACAGCAATTCCTCTTGATCACATTCCACCGGTATTCGGAAAGATGGGCTTTGTTGCGGCGCAGAAAAAATTCAGAGGAGAGTTCTTTGTGAATTACAGCGGTTGGAAAAAGATAGAAGACTACAGTCCCTATGGAGAGGATAATCAGGCTTATGCATTACCTGAAGGAATGCCCTCATGGTTTACAGTTAACGCCAGAGTTGCATACCAATTCAATAAATACTTGGGTGTTCAGATTGCTTGTGAGAATATATTGGATCGAAACTACAGGGTCTTTGCATCCAATATTTCGGCACCAGGCAGGAATTTCATTATTACGCTAAGAGGATCATTTTAGTCGCCAAAGGCCCTTCGGGGCCTTTATTTTCGAATTGCATATTTACCGAGCTTCGGATGATAAAAGAAGCGGTACAAGAGTTCTTTTCCAACAATGATCTCCGGTTCAAATGTGAACACATCAATTTCGTCAGAAGGCGACTTCATTTCCGCTTTGAGGATAAGAATATCCTTCTGGGA
>JBKCAB010000861.1:0-6487 GCA_046307935.1 Bacteroidota bacterium
TTGATTTATTGACCCCCATGATGATCAGTCGCTGGCCATTGTTAATCGTGGAGGACTGCAGCTGATTCCAAATTTTCAGGGAATCAGCCGAAACTTTATACTTGTTAGCGAGGGCAGTGATCGTTTCACCTGATTTTACCGTATGGTAGAAGTGAGGTCTGTTCTTATCGACAATATTTACTGAATCGACTGTGAGCGTGTCCTTAACCACAGGAGATTTCACTTGATTCGCCGGAGCAGGATTGTAGATCGATCTCTCCAGCTTGTACAAGGAATCCTCCAATCCGACCAATACACCGATCCGGTCCAGTGGACCAGAAATACACTGCGGG
Source organism: Bacteroidota bacterium (assembly GCA_046307935.1). Lineage (GTDB taxonomy): Bacteria > Bacteroidota > Bacteroidia > Flavobacteriales_D > Crocinitomicaceae > M0103. The sequence continues at coordinate 333 of JBKCAB010000861.1, forward strand.
GGATTCGTCTGAGGGATGTACCCGGTCTTATAGATGGGATTCAAGGCTTTAATATCATCGAGGGGCCAGCTGATCAAACGCTCGATCGTTGTCATGTGCACCGCAGAACGAAGACATACAGTATCCAATATATTGTAGTTCAACTTGACCTCACTTGGACGAATATTGTGTTCACCATGGTAAGTCATAAGGTACGCAGCAGCAATGAAATTCGGCACATATCCCTGTGTTTCGGTGGGTAAGAAAGGGCGAACCTCCCAATACGTTTTCTTGTTTCCGGATCTACGTATAGCATGATTCACATTTCCCGGACCGGCATTGTATGCCGCCAAAGCCAGATTCCAGTCACCATAGATACCATAAAGCTTCTTTAGAAAGCGGCAGGCCGCATCTGTAGCTTTTGCAGGATCCATTCGTTCATCAATATAGGAATTCTCCTTGAGTCCATAGTATTCACCCGTACGGTACATGAACTGCCATAATCCAAGTGCACCCGCTTTTGATTTCACCTGAGGCCGCAAACCGGACTCAATGACCGGTAAATATTTCAATTCGAGCGGAAGTCCGTATTCGGCAAGTTTCTCCTCAAAAAGATCAAAATAAAGCTCTGACCTGCCCAAGGCTACACTGATGAACATACGGCGCTTGGAGGCAAACATTTTGATCGTACTGAGTGTGGCCGTATTGCAATCGAGGTGAAACGGGCTCATTTTATTCATCTCTTCCAGACGGGCACAATATTCTTCATCCGTGAAGGCGGGGATATCTCCTTTCTCGTAATTGAGTGCAGCAACGATTGAGTCGAAGTTGCCTTTACCGGCAGCATATTCCCTGTAGAACATCATTAAACTTTGTTCATAGGCATTCACGAAAGGGTCTTTGTTCAGTGTGTCGCCCGGACGCTGCAGATGCACCGGTGTTTGCGCCAACAGAAAACCGTTGTTCAGCAGCAAGAGAAAAAGAAGCCCGTAAAATCGCATTATTGTTGTTTTAACAGCTTTTCAAGGTATGATGAGAAGCCAAGCATTTTCTTTTCACAAAAATGATCCGCCATGATCTGTAGTCCAAACGGCATGCCATTCGTATGGCTTCCCAGTGGGAGCGATATCGCAGGATTTCCAGTCAGGTTTGCATGCACGGTAAAAATATCCTGCAAGTACATTTGAATAGGATCCTTTACAGCATTGAGTGGAAAAGCCGTGGATGGCGTTGTCGGCAGCAGAATGAAGTCATAATCCCTGAGCAGCTCATCTGTTTTGTTACGCAGCACACGACGAACTTTCTGCCCTTTTGTATAATAGGCGTCATAATACCCTTGTGAAAGCACAAATGTGCCTGCCATGATCCTTCTTTTCACTTCGGGACCAAATCCTTCGGAGCGCGAGCGCACATAGGTGTCTTCCACTCCCTTTGCTTCTGCACTCCTGTAACCGAAGTGCACCCCATCGAAGCGGGCCAGGTTGGAAGAGGCTTCAGCGGTAGTAAGTACATAATAGGTCGGAACCATGTAGTCCAAATAAGGAAAAGAAACGTGCTCAACTGTATGTCCGGCTAACCTGAGTGTTTCGATCACGGTATTCGTCAATGCGATCACTTCTCCGTCTACACCAGCTGTTTCAAGACTTTCCCGAATCACGGCAACCTTCAAGCTCAGCGGTTCATGTGCTGTGGAATATGCATCAACAGGTCTTGAAGAGCTGGTGGAATCCATGACATCCTTTCCGGACATAACCTCCAACAATAGGGCTGTATCTTCAATTGAATTTGCAAATGGACCGATCTGATCAAAGGATGAAGCATAGGCGATCAAGCCGTAGCGACTAATACGCCCATAAGTTGGTTTCAATCCATATGTTCCCGTGAACGAGGCCGGTTGACGGATCGAACCACCTGTATCACTCCCAAGCGCAGCGGTACAGAGCCCTGCAGCAACCGCAGCCGCCGAACCACCGGAAGAACCACCGGGAACCTTGTCCTTGTCAAGCGGATTCTTTACAGGTCCGTATGCAGAATTCTCATTGGAACTCCCCATGGCAAACTCGTCGCAGTTGAGGCGGCCTATAATGATCGCGTCCTCGTCGAGCAATCGCTGAACGGACGTGGCGGTATAGATAGATTCAAACCCTTCAAGAATTTTAGAGGAAGCGGAAACTATGTGTCCTTTATAGCAAAGGTTGTCTTTCAGCCCGATCACCATTCCGGCGAGCCTTCCTGCTTTGCCATCACGTAGTTTTTGATCGACGCGATGAGCCTGTTCTTTCGCTGAATCGGTAAAAACTTCCAGAAAGGCATTGAGATCTTGATTCGCCTCAATACGATCAAGATAAGTCTGAACGACATTCAAAGCCGACTCACCCGAAGCAAGTGCCTTCTTTACTTCAGCAAAAGTTCTATACATAGATCAGAGGGATTAGCTCTTTTTCTCTTCTGCTTTTTCTTCTTCGGAAGTTCCTTTGGAAGCATCCTTGAACTCTTTAACACCTTTTCCAAGGCCTTTCATAAGTTCCGGAATTTTTTTTCCGCCGAAAAGGAGCAGTACCACTGCCAGAATGATCACCACCTGCCAGGGGCCGAATGTGCCTAGAATCATTTCAAATCGATTTTAAAACAGCCAAATTTAAGGAAATAAAAGGTCACCTCGCCCCGAGAATACCTCTAATCTGTTAAATAGCATTAAAAAAGGCCACACAAAGGTGGCCAATTTTGGAATAAGTTGATGCTGTCAGAGCTTTCTTGCTACCTCTACTTCTTCGTACGCTTCGATGATATCGCCCACCTTGATGTCATTGAACTTGTCGATGTTCAAACCGCATTCGTAGTTGTTCTTCACCTCCTTGACGTCATCCTTGAATCGCTTAAGTGATCCTAGATTTCCTGAATGAATAACAATACCGTCACGGATCACACGGATCTTGGACGCTCGTTTTATTATACCGTCGAGCACATAACATCCGGCGATTGTTCCCACTTTGGTGATATCGAAAGTTTCGCGCACCTCGGCCGAACCGATGATCTTCTCTTCGATATCCGGTGAAAGCATGCCTTCCATGGCTGACTTGATCTCTTCGATCGCCTTGTAGATGATGGAATACAAACGAATGTCGATCTGCTCAGTTTCTGCCAGTTTACGCGCACCAATTGTAGGTCGCACCTGGAAACCAATAATGATCGCATCAGATGCAGACGCTAGGTTAACGTCAGCCTCCGAGATCGCTCCAACACCTTTATGTACGATGTTGATCTGGATCTCTTCAGTAGAAAGACGCAATAACGAATCCGAGAGGGCCTCGATCGAGCCGTCCACGTCACCTTTGATGATAATATTGAGCTCCTTGAAGTCTCCGATAGCCAAACGACGACCGATCTCATCAAGTGTAATGTGCTTGGTGGTACGCAGACCTTGTTCTCTGTACAACTGCTCACGCTTGGTTGCGATTGCTTTGGCTTCACGTTCATCGTCCAGGACATGGAACTTGTCTCCCGCACTTGGCGCGCCACTTATACCTAAAACGGAAACCGGCTGAGATGGCCCTGCCAACTTGAGATTCTGTCCGTGCTCGTCGTGCATCGCACGTACTTTACCGAAATAACGGCCAACCAAAATAACATCTCCAACTTTCAGTGTTCCAGACTCAACAAGCATGTTGGTCACATAGCCCTTACCTTTGTCAAGCGAGGATTCAACGACCGTACCAACGGCATTTTTGTTTGGATTCGCACGGAGATTGAGCAATTCTGCCTCGAGCAATACTTTGTCGAGTAAGAGATCGATATTGAGATTCTGTTTTGCTGAGATCTCCTGCACCTGGTATTTTCCTCCCCAGTCTTCTACAAGGATATTCATTGCTGAGAGCTGTTCACGGATCTTATCCGCATTGGCTCCCGGCTTGTCTATCTTATTGATCGCAAAGACCATTGGGACACCTGCCGCTTGAGCGTGTGAGATCGCTTCCTTCGTCTGCGGCATGACATCATCATCCGCTGCGACGATAATTATGGCCACGTCCGTTACTTGGGCTCCTCGTGCACGCATTGCCGTAAAGGCTTCATGACCAGGTGTATCAAGGAAGGTCATTTTGCGGCCGTCCTTTAAAGTAACAGAGTAGGCTCCAATATGCTGTGTGATACCTCCCGCTTCCCCTTCCGTAACATTTGCGTTACGGATCTTATCTAGCAAGGAGGTCTTTCCGTGGTCGACATGACCCATCACAGTAATGATCGGAGGGCGTGACAACAAATCTTCTTCCCTGTCTTCGATCATCGGAATGGCTTCCTGAAGTTCAGCAGAAACGAATTCGGTCTCGAAACCGAACTCATCGGCAATGATATGAATGGTTTCCGCGTCCAGACGCTGATTAATGGAGGCAAAGATCCCCAATGACATGCACGCCGAAATAACCTGAGTAGGAGATACATTCATCATCGAGGCGAGCTCAGACACAGTTACGAACTCCGTCAACTTGAGGACTTTTTCCTGCATTTCTGCAGCTTCCATTTCCTCCTGACGACGCTGTGCGAAAACTTCTCGTTTTGCTCTTCTGTTCTTCGATGCCCTTGATTTACCTCCCTGATTGGAAAGTCGGGCAAGTGTTTCCTTGATCTCCTTTTGAATGTCCTGTTCTGAAATCTCGGGTTTGTCAAAGCGGCCTCCACCTGGGCCTTTTTTGAATCCAGGTTTATTTCCTGCTCCGCCCTGAACCTCGGGAGACTTCGAAATATCAATTTTCTTTATGCGTTTGCGTTTCTTTCGATCCGCATCTGCGGCAGCGTCTGCGCCGGCTTTTCCGCCCTGAGGTTTTGGTTTCTCAACCGGCAGTTCGATCCTTCCGAGAACAGTTGGGCCGGATAATACCTGGCGCTCCACACGGATCGTTTCGATCTCTTTTTCTTTTTCCGGTTCGGGTTCGGATTTCTGTTCCTGAACAACCTTCTCAGGCACTTCTTCCTGCTCTTTTTTCTCTTCAGAACGGCCTTTACCGCTCAGCTTATCGAGATCTATCTTGCCGACAACTGAAACCTGTACTTCCGGTTTTGGTTTTTCCTGAGGCGGGTCCAAGATCGTACGTTTGATCTCTTCCACGTTAATGGGTTCTCCGTCATCCTCCTCTTCCTGAACCTGCTTAGGCTGTTCCTCCGCAGATTTGTCGCGAATGGAAATTGTCTCTCTGCGTTCCTTTCGGGCACCGCTGAACTTGGACTGCTCTTTCAGCGTCTGATCCGCGGCAAATTCCTGTCTCAAAAGGTCATAATGCTCCTCCTCCACCTTGGTGTTTGGATTCGGATCTATCTTGACTCCTTTTGATTCAAGGAACTCGACAAGCGTTGAGATGCCCACATTGAGCTCCCCGGCTGCTTTTCCTAATCTTATTGGTTTTCCCGCCATATTATTCTATGCGCTCTCTAATTATTCGTTGCTTGTTTCAACCTGTTATTCGATCGGTGTTTACTCAAATTCAGCACGCAAAATCCTCATTACCTCGTCGATCGTTTCCTCCTCGAGATCAGTGCGCTGAACGAGATCATCCACACTCATTTCGAGAACCGACTTGGCTGTATCCAAACCAATGGCCTTGAGCTCATCAATGATCCAGCCATCGATCTCATCAGCAAATTCTTCGAGGTCAACGTCTTCGACATCGACTTCTCCTTCACGGTAGACATCTAATTCGTATCCGGTCAGTTTTCCTGCAAGTTTGATGTTGTGTCCGCCTTTACCGATCGCTAAAGAAACCTGGTCGGGTTTAAGGTAGACCTTCGCTCTGCCTGCCTCTTCATTGATCTCAATGGAAGAGATCTTGGCCGGTGAAAGCGCCCGCTGGATGAGCAGCTGATTATTCCCCGTGTAGTTGATCACATCGATATTCTCATTTCTCAATTCACGCACAATCCCGTGAATCCGTGATCCCTTCATCCCCACACATGCTCCAACCGGATCGACCCTGTCATCATAAGATTCCACGGCAACTTTTGCTCTCTCTCCCGGTTCGCGAACGATCTTTTTGATCGTGATCAATCCGTCAAACACTTCCGGAACCTCCAATTCGAACAAACGCTCAAGGAACTCAGGCGCCGTCCTGGAAAGTATGATAACCGGACTGCTGTTGCGCATATCCACTTTTGCTACCACAGCACGGACAGCTTCTCCTTTCTTGAAA
>JBKCAB010000862.1:0-2389 GCA_046307935.1 Bacteroidota bacterium
AAGATGTTACAGCCAAAAAGAACCAAATTCAGAAGGGTACAGAAAGGCCGAAACAGGGGCTTGGCGCATCGCGGAAGCACCATCGCATTCGGATCTTTCGGTCTCAAAACTTTGGAGCCTGGATGGATCACATCACGCCAGATCGAAGCTTCCCGTATTGCCGTTACTCGATACATGAAGCGTGAAGGAAAAGTGTGGATCCGTATCTTCCCTGACAAGCCGGTTACCTCAAAACCAGCTGTAGTCCGAATGGGTAAGGGTCAAGGTGCACCTAGTCACTGGGTTGCTGTTGTTAAACCAGGATGCATAATGTTCGAAGCAGACGGAGTTCCGTATGAAATTGCTAAGGAAGCAATGCGTCTGGCTGCGCAGAAGCTGCCGGTGAAATGCAAGTTCGTTGTTCGCAACGACTATGTTATACCAGAGAAATAAGAAAGTAGTATGAAGCAGCAAGAAATCACAAAAATGTCAGTCGGAGATCTGAAAGACAGGATAGAGAACTTCTCTGATCAATTGGAGAAGATGAAGCTCAATCACAAGGTGGCTCCTATGGAGAACCCGATCCAGATCCGTAAGGTCAGAAGAACGATCGCACGATTGAGGACTGAGTTAACGAAACGTGAAGTGCAGGCTTAGTTGCTTGTTTTAAACAATGAAAGAAGCTTGAAATGGAAAAGCGAAATTTAAGAAAAGAACGAATCGGTATCGTAACGAGCAATAAAATGCAGAAGTCGATTGTCGTTTCCGTTGAACGTAAGGTTAAGCACCCGAAGTACGGAAAGTTCGTGTAGAAGACGACTAAGTTAGTCGCTCATGATGAGAACGAAGACTCCAACAACGGCGATACGGTGAAGATCATGGAAACCCGGCCTTTGTCTAAAACAAAGAACTGGAGATTAGTAGAAATTATCGAACGAGCTAAATAATTCGAGTAATGATACAAGTAGAATCAAGACTTGCAGTAGCAGACAACTCAGGAGCGAAAGAAGTGCTTTGCATCCGCGTATTAGGCGGTACAAAGCGTCGCTACGCTTCAGTTGGCGACAAGATCGTTGTTGCTGTCAAGAGTGCAATGCCCTCTGGTGCCGTAAAAAAAGGGTCGGTAGCCAAGGCAGTCGTAGTAAGAACCAGAAAAGAAGTACGTCGTGCTGATGGTTCGTACATCCGTTTCGATGATAACGCTTGTGTTATCCTCAATCAGGCGGGTGAAATGAGAGGAACACGTATTTTTGGACCCGTTGCCCGTGAGCTCCGTGAGAACAACTACATGAAAGTTGTATCACTTGCTCCTGAGGTACTTTAAAATCAGACGTCATGCAACAGAAATTACACATTAAAGTTGGAGACACTGTTAAAGTTATCAGTGGCGACTCTAAAGGTCAGGAAGGAAAGATCCTTTCGATCGACAGAAAGAAAATGCGTGCAACCGTAGAAGGTGTGAATGTGGTAAAAAGACATTCCAAGCCATCTGCGCAGGACCCTCAAGGAGGGATCGTGGAGAAAGAAGCAAGTATCCATGTATCCAATCTTATGATCGTTTTCAAAGGTCAGGCCACTCGAATTGGTCGAAAGGAGAACGCGAAAGGAAAATTAGTTCGTTATTCAAAAAAGTCTGGGGAGGAGATTAAGTAATGAGTTATAGACCAAGACTTAAGGAAATGTACAACGCTGAGATCAGAAAAGCGTTGACAGAAAAGTTCGGATACAAAACGCAGATGCGTGTACCGAAACTTCAGAAAATTGTATTGAGCCAGGGTATGGGTGATGCTGTAGCTGACAAGAAGTTGATCGAAAGTGCTGTAGCTGACCTGTCAAGAATTGCTGGACAGAAAGCGGTAACAACGATCTCGAAGAAGGATATCTCCAACTTCAAACTACGTAAGGGCATGCCGATCGGTACGAAAGTTACCCTCCGAGGTGACAGAATGTACGAATTCCTAGATCGTTTGATCGCCGTTGCATTGCCAAGAACTCGTGACTTCCGTGGAATCAGCCCGAAAGGATTCGATGGCCGTGGAAATTTCAATCTTGGTGTGAAAGAACACATCATTTTCCCGGAGATCGATATTGACAAGGTGAACAAGATCCTTGGTATGGATATCACTTTTGTAACAAGTGCTGACAGTGATGAAGAGGCAAAGGCACTTCTTGATGCATTTGGATTCCCATTCACAAAAAAATAAGAAGAAATGGCAAAAGAATCAATGAAAGCGCGTGAGCGCAAAAGAGAAAGGCTGACAGCCCGCTACGCAAAGAAGCGTGAGGAGCTCACGAAGATATTGAAGTCAACAGATCCTTCTGATGACGTTCAGGCTGCTAAGTGGGATGCGATGATAGCTCTTCAGAAGCTTCCTGCAAACTCTTCTAAGATCCGCAAGCACAATCGTTG
>JBKCAB010000863.1:0-575 GCA_046307935.1 Bacteroidota bacterium
TCCGGATTTGCTCAGGATCCAAATTTTCAGCCTCAGAAAGATACAGTTCCTAAGGGTGTGAGTGTTTCTCCGCCAACGATCCGTTTTACCCTGAAACCCGGCACATCGCAGAGCAAACAGATCAAGATCTCTAACGACACGGATGTTTCCCGTACTTTTCAGGTGAAGGTTCAAGATTATCTGGCAGCTGACATCAACCGCGCGGCGGAGAACTCGCAGGTTCCTGAAGATTACAAGTACGGTTTGAAAAAATGGCTGTATGTGACGCCTTCCGTAATTACTGTGCCGCCAGGGCAAAAAGCGAGTATAAACGTGTTGTTGGATGTTCCTGCAGGTGATGAGTTTGCTCACGCAGCATGGTCTTTGATCGTAGTGGATGAAGTGAAAGAGCGTCAGGAGTTGAATGTTCCTTCTCAGGGTAACAATGCTATGGGAATGGGTATTGTGCCAAGTATGGGCTTCGGGATCTTTGTGTACCAGAATCCGCCGAACGTGAAGAACAACCAGATTGAGTTAACGGGCTATGCATTGGCTCCCAATCAGAAGCAGATCAACATGAAAGCGAAGAACAGTGG
>JBKCAB010000864.1:0-9041 GCA_046307935.1 Bacteroidota bacterium
GTCCTTCTGCAAGGATGATGATCTCGTTGCCCTTCACGTTGTAGATATCAACCTGAGGTTTTACTGTGTATTTTGTAGAACCGTAGTTTGAGTTCAACCAGGCCATATCGATCTCGTTGTCGAAGTGTCCGATGTTACAAACGATCGCCTTGTCCTTCATTTTTTCGAAATGACGACCAACTACGATATCCTTGTTTCCTGTAGTCGTTACAATGATGTCGCCAAGGTGAACAACTGAATCCAGACGCTTAACTTCGAATCCGTCCATTGCCGCCTGAAGGGCACAGATCGGATCGATCTCAGTAACGATCACACGTGATCCCGCTCCGCGAAGAGAAGCCGCTGAACCCTTACCAACGTCACCATATCCGCAAACAACAGCCACTTTTCCGGCCATCATCACATCTGTTGCACGACGGATTGAATCCACCAATGACTCCTTACAACCGTATTTGTTATCAAATTTCGATTTGGTCACAGAATCGTTGACGTTGATCGCCGGCATCACCAAGGTACCGTTCTTTTTGCGCTCATACAAGCGATGAACTCCTGTTGTTGTCTCTTCAGAGAGACCTTTGATATCCTTCGTCAATTCAGGATAACGATCGAAAACCATGTTCGTAAGGTCTCCGCCATCGTCAAGGATCATGTTCAGGGGCTTTCCGTCTTTGAAGGCGAACAAGGTCTGCTCAATACACCAGTCGAACTCTTCTTCATTCATTCCTTTCCAGGCATAAACCGGGATGCCTGCGGCTGCAATCGCCGCAGCTGCATGATCCTGCGTAGAGAAGATATTACACGATGACCAGGTTACTTCAGCACCCAGATCAACCAATGTTTCGATCAAAACTGCCGTCTGGATCGTCATGTGCAGACATCCTGCGATGCGCGCACCCGAGAGTGGTTTTGAAGCACCGTATTCCTCACGGAGCGACATAAGGCCAGGCATTTCAGCCTCTGCCAATTTAATTTCTTTACGTCCCCATTCTGCAAGGCTGATGTCTTTTACTTTGTAAGACAATTTTTCTGTTGTATTGCTCATAATTTGATTGATTCCTTTTATAAAGTGTGCAAATTTACGAAACTCACCCGTGAATTAAAAATTTGATGATTTGATGATTTGATGATTTGATGATTTGATGATTTGATGATTTAGAATTCAATTTTCAAATTTGGAATCTTCCAATCTTGAAATTACAACCGCTCATTGATCAGATCGACTAAACAGTCAATAAATCGGCGATGGTCATTAGAACTGGGCACAAGTTGCACTTTTCCTCCCCCATGTTCCTCAAAGATCTCCTGGTATTCCTCTCCTATCTCAATGATCGTTTCCAAGCAGTCAGCAACAAATGCCGGACTGAAAACGAGTAACTTTTTCGCTCCTTTCTTCCCCCATTCTTCGACTACCTTATCAGAAAACGGCGTCAGCCACTTCTTATCGAGTCGCGACTGAAAACAAACGGTATAGTCATCTTCCCGGAGACCCAGCTGCTGCGCTATGCGTCGTGTTGTGGCATAACTGGTGGCTTTGTAGCAGAATTTATTCTTTTCATTCACCTCCGTTTCACATGGCTGATCACCGCACAGATCAGTTCCTTCATACACTTTGTCGACCTGTCTTTCCGGTAATCCATGGTAAGAAAAGAGCACATGATCGTATTCAGCAAGATCGAAAGCTCGGGCACGGTCCACTACCGAATCGATGTAGCCCTGATGATTCCAAAATTGACTGACGATCTTCACCTCAGGTATAACCCACCATTTACGAATGATATTCATTGCCTTTTCGATCGCAGAACCGCTCGAAGCACTTGCATATTGGGGGAACAAAGGAATTATGATGAGCTGATCATAATTCTCCTTACGCATGCGTTCGAGCACCGAATCCATGGAAGGATTTTGATAACGCATCGCCATTTCGATCTTTACGTGTGTCGAGTTGAACCGTTCCTGAACAAGCTTTACAAGATTTTCCGTGTGCGTTTTCAAAGGGGAGACACCATGTCCATGTTCCCAGAGTTCTTTGTACACTTTAGCAGATTTTGGGGCTCTGAAGGGAACAATGATGCCATTTACCAATAATTTTCGCGGCAACCATGGAATATCGATGACCCTGGGATCGTTCAGAAATTCACTCAAATACCTTCGAACATCGCTAGTTTTCGGACTATCGGGTGTTCCCAACTGGATCAGAAGTACGCCTGTTTTCATTTTTTAATATGATTAATTATCTACAAAAAGTTTCTGTTGCCAACCCTCGGACTCCTCGGGATCCAGCAATTCAAGTTGAAGAAGGTAACGAATCACTTGATCGAATGCGATTGAATATTCAATACCCTCGTAGTTCCAATCGGTTTCACTGATCCATTTTTCAACCTGATCAGAGCGCAGATTGTATCTCCAGGAGATCACCTCTATAGAAGTTTCGTCATTTTTCACCTCGAGTGCCTTTTTATTGACGACTTTGCACATGGCAGTGAGTTGTTCCGGATATTTCTCCAATATCTCCTCGCGGACTGCAATGACAAAACATGGCCAAGGTGTAACGACTTCATCGATGTAACGGCATTTTCCCTGCTCCGAGAAAGGAAAGGTGGTGTATTTCTCCCAGAGGAAGCCTTGAGCCTGATCGTGCTCAAGTGCCCAAAGACCACCGTAAACATCTCCGACTACATTGAATTTCAACCGACTTGTATCCCATCCTTCCTGACCGGCTTTTACATAAGTCATCAGGTGCGAACCCGAACCTTCCCTGGAGATGGCGAACACCTTATCTTTAAGTTGATCAACCGTTTTTATGTCTGAATGAAAAGGAACATGTATTCCCCAATGCAGTGGCGTTGTCACATAAACCTGTAGGATCTTTGCGTTCAATCCTTGTAGTATCGATCGCGTAATGCCTTCGGTAAGTAAGACAGCGACATCTATGGATCCAGTTTGTAACCCCTTGATCATTTGTCCTGTGCCCCCACTCATGTCGCTCCAATGCAGATCCAGTCCGACCTCTTTGAATTTTCCTTCCTCAATGGCCAGACGCCATGGGAGATTAAAATGCTCCGGGACGCCTCCTATCTTCAACCCAATTGATGTCTTCATTGCTCTTCGGAGAATTGCATATCATATAACTTTCGGTAGTAACCGTTTTTATTGAGCAGATCGATATGTGTGCCTGACTCCACGATCTCTCCCTTGTCCAGAACAATAATCTTATCTGCTTTCTGAATAGTTGATAAACGGTGAGCGATAACGATCGAAGTACGCCCTTTTGTAAGGCTTTCCGTTGCCCTTTGAATGAGTTCCTCTGACTCGTTGTCCACACTTGAGGTCGCTTCGTCCAGAATAAGAACATGCGGGTCATAGACAAAAGCTCTGATGAATGATAACAGCTGCCGCTGTCCGACCGAGAGCACACCTCCCCTTTCGCCAACCTGATAATCATACTGCTCCGGGAGCTGCATGATGAAATCATGGGCACCAACCGCTTTGGATGCAGCTATCACTTGTTCGCGTGATATCGCGGGATCTCCCAAGGTGATGTTGTTTAAAATGGTATCCGAAAAAAGAAAAACATCCTGAAGAACGATGGCTATGTTACTCCTCAGGTAGTTCAGCTCGATTTCTTTTATGTTTACCTGACCGATGCTGATTTCCCCTTTCTGAAATTCATAAAATCTACCCAATAGATTCACAATCGTGGACTTTCCGGCTCCGGTGGCACCAACAAAAGCAACAGTTGTGCCGGGTTCGATCTGAAGATCGATATTCTTCAGTACCCATTGTTCATCGTTGTACGCAAAACTTACATCTTTAAAAATGATTGGCGCCTCGAAACTGCATGCCGTATTCGCCCCTTTGTTCTGAACATGGTCTTCAACGTCCAACGTATCAAAAACCCTTTCGGCTCTGACCATTCCCCGTTGGAGGATATTGAACTTATCAGCCAACTGACGGATCGGTCTGAACAATTGATTGATCCAAAGTATAAATGCAGTTATTTCACCGTACATCAATCGGATCTCCGCATCCGTCTTTCCGCTAACCACTATTGCTCCGTACACCAGAATGAATGCAATAGAAAGGGAGCTGAGGAACTCTACGACCGGAAAGAAGATCGAGTTCGCCCATACGGCATCGATGTGTGCTTGTCGGTGTTCCCGGTTGATCTCTTCGAATGCCTCGTATTCCTTTTTCTGTCGGTTGAACATCTGAACGATCGACATACCCGTCAAACGCTCCTGTACAAAGGTGTTCAGCCGGAGCACCTGGGTACGTTCCTGCTGAAAGGTACGGTGCATGGCTTTTGCGAAAATCCGTGTGGCAATGATCAGAAGAGGTACCGGAATAAGTGTCATCAGCGAAAGCTCCCAATTGCTGTAGAACATAAAAAAAAGCACTCCAATCAACGAGATAAGATCACCCGCTATTTCCATCAAGCCCGAAGAAAAGATCTCCGTAATAGCTTCCAGGTCAGAAACCACTCGGGTAACCAAGGCTCCAATTGGTGTCTTGTCGAAGAATCGTATACGAAAACTAAGTATATGCCCTACCAACTTTTTTCTAAGGTCCCGAATTATGGAATGGGCCAATAAATTGGAATAAAAAGCACTGAGAAACTGAAGAACAGACTCCAGAACAAGGACCAAAACAATCACTCCCGACCAAAACAGAAGCATATCCTGATCCTGAGCCTTAACAATGTAATTAGTGACCATATCACCGATCAGGAAAGGTCGAAGCGGCGCCATGACCGAAAGTAGAACGGTACAAAGCACAGCAATGGCAAAATAGCCTTTATAAGGACGCGAATAGGCTATTAGTCGCCTGAACACATTAAAACCGGACTGTATGCTTTTGGACATGGCTGCAAAATTACCCAAATTCATTCAAGGGCGGAGATGAACAACGATGTTTAAACATCTGTAATCAGTGTTTGTTGATTTTGGCTAACTTTATGGCAAATATCAGTTATGGTTCACAACCTTTCGAACACTCATTCAATTTTTAGCGTTTTCCTCAGCGAGATCAGGGATCAGGAAATACAAAAAGATCCATTGCGCTTTCGCCGAAACATGGAAAGGATCTCGGAAATCATTGGTTATGAAGTATCTAAATCTTTGACTTATCAACCAAAAACCGTCTTGACACCGCTTGGTGAGGCCTCTTGTGTGCAGCTGACCGAGCAACCCGTGCTAGCGACCATCTTAAGGGCTGGGCTGGCCATGCATCAAGGCCTACTGAACTATTTCGACAGGGCTGAGTGTGCGTTTATATCTGCCTACCGAAAGCATACTTCAATTGAAGAATTCGACATCCACGTAGAATACCTCGCATCGCCAAAGCTGGATAACAGAACGGTCATCATCAGTGATCCGATGTTGGCGACAGGAAGCTCGATGGTGATGGTTTACAAAGCGCTGCTCAAGCAGGGAAAACCTTCACGTATTATCATTGTTTCCGCCATTGCCACACCGGTTGCTTTGGATTATGTGAAGCGACATTTGCCGGATTCGACAGAAATCTGGGTGGGTGCCATCGATGAGGAGCTCACTGCGCAATCGTATATTGTTCCCGGTCTTGGTGATGCCGGAGATCTTGCATTCGGGATCAAATTTTAATTCTGTCTGATGTCTTGGGGTAGTATTTTAACTGTATTCTTTCTTTCAACATTCAAATTTATTTTTGCTCCTTTCACGGGTGAATTGCTCGGTCTTGATTTCTGGATCACGGCAATGACCTGTTTTGCCGGAGGAACTTTTTCTGCAATGCTTTTCTTCTTTTCCTCTGAATATTTTATCGTTAGGTCGATAAGGAATAAGCGAAAAAGAAAAGAAGAAGCCATTAAGATGGGAACTAACTGGGTAGAAAAGCCCCGTTTCACAAGAACGAATAAGCTTATCGTACGTATGAAAAGGACCTTCGGAATCTATGGGATTTGTTTTTGGGCCCCCTTTCTCTTGTCTGTTCCAATTGGCAGTATCATCGCTGCGAAGTTCTACGGTAAAAGCCGACAAAGCTTTCCGCTTGTTTCTCTCGGTATGGCCATCAATGCACTTTTTATGACCACTCTGGCCTACCTTGTTTTTTGATGGTTCGGCATTTATTCTTTGATCTTGACCGCACTTTATGGGATTTTGAAAAGAATTCCGAGAAAGCATTACATGCACTTTTCCATTCTCTGGGCCTTGATCGCAACATTCCCGATTTCCACTTTTTCCATTCGGTTTATAAAGAAAAGAATGCAGCACTGTGGAAGGCATACGGAAATGGAAAGATCAGCAAAGAATATCTGAGATCAGCCCGATTCGAGGTCACGCTTTCAGCTTTTGACATTTCAGACCGGGAAATCACCGAAAAACTCTCTCAAGGATACATTGAACTGTCTCCACGCCAGACAGCACTATTCCCGGGGGCGTTGACCACATTGGAAACGTTGAAAACTATGGGGTTCCCTATGCATATTATCACCAATGGTTTCAAGGAAGTTCAATACATCAAGCTGGAAAATTCAGGGCTCGCTCCCTATTTTGATAGTGTAGTTTGCTCAGAGGAGCTCGGTAAGAACAAACCATCACCTGATATCTTTCATTATGCTTTAAAAAAAGCCAATGCGCGTGCGGAAAATTCGATCATGATAGGCGATGATCCGGAAGTTGACATTGTCGGGGCGTTGAATGCGGGAATGAAGGCGGTCCTTTTCGATCCGGAAGCATTGCACCAGGGTGTGCAAGGAGCGCCATCCATTCAAAAACTCACCGATCTTCCGGAGCTCCTTCCATTTCTTTAATTCCTGCTTTCCATGTTCGGTACTTTTCTCAACCTCAACTTTGTTTCTTTTTCCTCTCCATCCAAGCGAATGATAATCTTCAGCTTCCTTTTTGAGAATAATGGAAACGTATAGCGAATACCGTTGGGCATACCATTATCTGTATTGGCAAAATCAAGCTTCCTCCGCTCGGCCACAAAGACATATTTATTAACTAACTGAGCGCTGTCCCCCTGTTGGGTGGTGGTAAGCGTATACACATAATTCCCTTTGACCAATGCTATTCTTAGATCTTCCACACGGATCGTATCCCCCAATTTTGAATAACGATAACCTGAACCTATCAGCTCGTCAGCAGTATTGTTTAGCGTCCAGATCTCATAGCCGCTTCCTCCCTCATATCTCCAAACTCCAACCAGATGACGCGCTTTGCCTTTAATTTGGCCGAAAGCTGCGACAGAAAGCAAACACATCATACACACTCCGATACACTTTTTCATACCATTCACCTTTTGCAGGTTACCCATAAAGTTCCTGACGGACCCTTTCGTACAAGATCATTCCGGTAGCCACACCCACATTGAGCGAGGCAATGTCACCCTTCATTGGAATGCGCACCTTGATATCCGCCATATTCAAGAGATCAGAACTTATGCCACTTTCTTCGGATCCCATAATTACGGCAACTGAGCCCCTCAGGTTCACTTCGTATAACGGAACACTCGATTTTTCGGTACATGCTACGATCCTGAGCCCACTCTGCTGGAGGTAAAACAAAGAATTCTTTAAGTCATTGGTTTTGCATACCGGAATCCTGTTCAATGCACCGGCCGATGTTTTAATGGCATCAGCTGTCACCAGGGCAGAACCGCGGGCGGGGATAAGAATCGCATCCACCCCCTCGCATTCTGCAGTTCGAGCAATCCCTCCGAAATTACGCACATCGGTAATTCTGTCCAGCACGAGTATGAGGGGCTTCTTTCCCTGTTCGAGCATGGCGTCAATAAGCGGCTCTATCTGGCTGTATTCAATGGGAGAAACGAAAGCGACTACACCTTGATGGTTAGCATCGGTCAGCTTATCAAGCTTTTGTGGTGGAACGAACTGCAGCGGATAATCCTTGCCGGCAAGTGACTCTTTCAACTCGAAAAAGAGATCCTTGTTCATCCCTTTCTGGATCAATACCCTGTTGATCTCTCGTCCGGCATTGATCGCCTCTATAACAGATCTCACCCCATAGATCAGGTCTTCGGGAGTCTTTTTGGGTGATCGGCCCTCCTCAGTTCTACGCTGCGGTCCATTTTCTCTGTTGGGCTTTCGCCGATTATCCTTGTTATACATGATATTTGATTTCAATTTTGATATCCGGATGCACTGATTTAGCCACGGGACAAGCCTCTGCAACACGAATGATGCGTTCCGCTGTCTGTTCATCCCAACCGTTCCCTCGGAGATCCATTTCGATGTGGAGCTCAACAATTCTCCTAGGACCTGAAGCCATCACTTTTGTGACATCCGCTTCGCCATGTGCAAAGTGTATATCATTGTCCTGACAATGGATCCCAATGATGGTGAGCATACACGAAGCATAGGCTGTTGCAAGAAGATCGGTAGGTGAAAACTTTTCTCCTTTACCGTTGTTGTCCAATGGGGCATCCGTGTGAATGACTGATCCTGAGTTCAGGTGCACGCATTCCGTTCGCAATGACCCGCTGTATTTAACTTTTGAGGTTGCCATGTAAACTTGTTCTTTGTTATTTTTGCGGTGGTCATAAACCGCATCCAAAGTTAAGGTTTAATTATTAGCCATATGTCAGAAGAGATCAGTACAAACGAACAATCGATCCGCATTCGGAAACCGAAGTGGCTCAGGGTAAAGTTACCTACCGGTGAGAACTATAAAAAAGTGCGTTCTCTTGTTGACGAACATAAGCTCCATACCATTTGTGAAAGCGGTAGCTGTCCGAACATGGGTGAATGCTGGGGAGAAGGAACTGCCACGTTTATGATCCTTGGTAATGTTTGCACGCGTTCATGCGGATTCTGTGCTGTAAAAACTGGTCGGCCTGAAGCTGTTGATATCTATGAACCCGGGCGAGTAGCACACAGCGTAAAAGTGATGGGGGTAAAGCATGCAGTGATCACTTCTGTAGATCGTGACGACCTAAAAGATGGCGGCTCGGAGATCTGGGTGCAGACAGTGAAAGCCATACGCCAGCAGTCGCCGGGAACAACGCTTGAAACACTCATTCCTGACTTTGCCGGTAATTGGGAC
>JBKCAB010000865.1:0-5773 GCA_046307935.1 Bacteroidota bacterium
TGAACTTTTCCACACCGGAGAATGACACAATCTCTTCAAATTTATTTCTTACCTCTTTACGGGTCATACCGAGAATAGTGCCATTCAAATAAATGTTCTCACGACCTGTAAGTTCAGGGTGAAAACCTGTCCCAACCTCTAGTAGTGAAGCTACTCTTCCGTGAATCTCTATCCGACCGTTAGTTGGCCTTGTGATCTGTGAAAGAATTTTTAGAAGTGTGCTTTTCCCTGCACCATTTTTCCCAACTATTCCGACGACATCTCCTTGTTCAATTTTAAAATTGATATCTCGAAGAGCCCAATGTTCTGTCTCATCTTGGATTTGTTTTTTGGAAAAAACTGAAACTACATTCGCCGCAAGCGAAGATTCCTTTTTTCTTCCCAACAAGAACCTTTTCGAGAGTCCTTCAACAGAAATAGCTATATTCGCATTCATTATCCTAGCCTCAAAATTAGACAAATTCCTGAGGATTATTGAATGAAGTATTCGCATTTGCAACTACGTCATAAAAACTGCAATTGTTGCGCTTCAATTTTAACTTTCTTATTTTTGAATTAATTAAATGAACGATGAGGTTTTCTGCATTCAATATAGACATTTTCAAAATGATGACTGTAGTCATCTTGTGTTTCTTCAGAATGGACGCAATTAACGCTCAGCCGTTATCTCCCATAAACCCCAAATTTGATGCATTTGTACATACGGAAACCGTGGGTTTCCAATGGAATGAACTCATTGGTGCGACCTACTATTCTGTTGTTCTTTCGACAGATCCACAATTTACTTCAAACGTTGTAAATAGTCCTAATATACAGACAACAAATTGGGTTTCTCCTTTACTAACCTGGGGTATATGGTACTGGAAGATTGTTGGCTCTAACGGCAGCCAAGAGTTTACATCAGCGACATATCAATTCAATCATTTTATCCCAAGTAATATGACGAATTTGAGCTTATGGCTTGATCCGGATGTTGGGCTAACAGTTGATGGAAACGGACGGGTAGAGAGTTGGCTTGATCAAAGTAGCAATGGTTACATTTTGACTCAGTCAGACGCTTCGAAAAGACCACTTCTTGTAACATCATCATTCAACGGAATGCCAGCTCTGAATTTTCAAGGTCCTCACTTTCTAAATGGTGGAGATATTTTGGATCTCGGAACAAATATCCGAAGTGCATTTGTTTTAGGTAATTTTGGAGGGAATAATCAAACGTTTTTTGCGAAGTCAAATGGTGTAGTGATGCCAAGTAGGTATGCGTTTATGCGCTTTGGCTCTCAAACCACACTCATTTATCAAGAAACATCTGATAATCATCTATTTTGTCCAATTTCTTCCACCAATTTCGCGCTTTTCAATTGGCAAAATAATAGAACAACAAGTTTGAACAGCATTTTTCTAAATAACACAAACATTGGGATCAAATCCCTTAGTCCAACTCACAACATGCAGTCGCCGGTCCGTTTCCTAATAGGGGCGTTCAATGGTTCAAATGACGTTGGAGAACAATATTTTCTGAATGGTCACATTAGCGAGCTAGTATTTATTGATGGTTTTAACGCGCAACAACAACTAGACATTCAAAAATACTTCAAATACAAATATTTGCCTGTTTTGGATCTTGGTATCGATACGGTCATGCCTAACTTTTGTCAAGTTTCATTGAGTGTCACACCAGGATATTCCAATATTTCATGGAATACAGGGGATGTATCAACCAGTATTTCTGTATCTGAGGATGGTATTTATTCCGTTCAAGGAACGGATATGTTTGGTTTCGTTACTTCTGACACCGTTGCAGTTTACTACCCTACCATTCCTCAACCATTAAATTCGGGCATCTGCATCAACCAATCCAACACCTGGAGCGCCGACATGGGTGCTGGTTTTACGTATCTCTGGTCTACCGGAGAAACTACTCCGTCTATTGACATCACCACTCCAGGCACTTACAATGTGACTGTGTTTGATGCCTTTGGATGTTCACGCAACAGTGGTGATTTCACTTTTACGATAGACAACTACGAGCAAACGGCATTTCTTGGAAATGATACCATCCTTTGTTCAGGAAATAACGTGGCTCTTCAGGTGGGTGCGCCCGAGACAGTTGAATACTTTTGGAATGGAGTATCGTCAAGCGCTCAGTCTCCTTTCTACGTGGTAACGAGTTCGCAAGAGGTCACACTGGAATCGGTGAATGTCAACGGCTGTGTTGCGCGTGATACTATGCTCGTCACTGTTTCCGGGACAGCCCCTGTAGCCGCTTTTTCTTTATCCAATGTTTGTCATGAAGATGCTACCATCTTCACTGATCTCAGTGTTCCCGCAGGATCAGATCCGATCGCTACTTGGCTTTGGGATTTTGGTAATGGAGATCAATCTAATGAACAATCGCCCAGTTTCGTGTATCCCGATCCGGGTACGTACAGTGTAGAATTGTATGTGCTGTCTGAGGGGGGGTGCGGAGAATTTGCGACTGGTACCGTTACAGTTTTTGATAATCCAACAGCCAATTTTAGTTTCACCGGTTACTGTGAAGGAAAAACGATTCAGTTTTCTAACAATGCTGTGCCGGGTGACGCTCCAATCACTGAATACTTCTGGGATTTTGACATGCCTTGGACAGGGGCTTACAACAATTCTACCATTCCAATTCCGAACAGAGTTTTCGACGATGAAGGAACCTACGATGTGATGTTTGTTGTTACGGATGACAACAATTGTGACGATACCCTGATCGCTCCCGTACAGATCAGCAATTCACCTGAAACGAGCTTCACCATCGAAAACGGTTGCCAAGGTATTGCTTTGGACATCAACAACAGCACGATTGCAGATGCCGGCTCAACATACGCTTGGGATTTTGGTGACAATACTACTTCCATTTTACCCGAGCCAGTAAAAATCTTTACGAATTATAGTGACTATACCGTAACACTTCAAGTTGTTGGTCCGAACGGTTGTGATGCAAGCGCACAGCAAATTGTTACGGTCTATGCAAACCCGATCGCAGCTATGGAAATCGGTCCCGCATGTGCGGGAAGTCCTCTTTCTCTCACTGATCTTTCCAATGTCTGGGGATCGGAGATCGATTCGGTGTATTGGTTAATCAATGAGGAAGACACTTTGTATGGCTCAACTGTCTTGTACGATTTGCAACAATTGG
Source organism: Bacteroidota bacterium (assembly GCA_046307935.1). Classification (GTDB taxonomy): domain Bacteria; phylum Bacteroidota; class Bacteroidia; order Flavobacteriales_D; family Crocinitomicaceae; genus M0103. The sequence goes on from JBKCAB010000865.1 coordinate 3,167, forward strand.
GGCAGCAACAGGTAGAGGTATTTGCGATCTCTGAACAAGGTTGCAGCGCAAACGCAAATGAATTCATTGAGGTTACGGAAACTTTGTCCGCTTCATTCGATGCTTCTCCCAATATCGCTGCAGGAGGGGATCCGTTTACTTTTGTGAATACTTCTGAAGGCGTATTCCTGAGTCAGTGGAGTTTTGGTGATGGTGGTACCTCCTTCGATGAGAATCCAACGCACACCTATCCGATACCTGCAGATAGTGCGACTTATTCGGTTTCGTTGGTGTTAATAAACCTTAGTGGCTGCACTGATACGGTAACGCAACAAATGTTGGTATTGCGACCAGTTACCGATCTCAAAACAGAGGAAATCTATTATGATGGTCAGAACGGTAGCTCAGTTGTCGGAGTGCGCATGGTGAATTCGGGGTCAAGTGTTCTGGGAAAAGCGGTATTGACTCTTGAGTCTTCAAAAGGAGAATTGGTCACGGAGACTTGGACGGGTTTACTCCCTGCGGGTCAAGATTCAATCTATGTATTTACATCTCAGCCGAACATATTGGTTTCCAGTGATGATCTTGGTGATTCTTTTGTTTGTGTTGAAAGCATTGGATACAACCTTGCAGATGAACCGGAAACGGATCTCTCCAACAATAAGGGGTGTCTGAATATTGAAGGTCAGCAGGCCGTTTTGTTGCCGTTCTATCCAAATCCTATAACGGATGTTGCAACCGTGGAACTTTTGATTACCTCAACTTCCGAACTTGGCCTCCATTTAACGGATAGTCGTGGCAGATTGATTCGTGAATTCATTCCAACGTATACTGCGCTTTCTCCGGGTATATACAGTTACACTATCAGCGCAAGTGATTTGCTTAAGGGCGTTTACTACTTGAGCATGCGCACAAAGGATGGGAAAGGGCAGACCCTGAAGGTAATGATCAATGACTAATTACGAATTAGAAGTTTCGAGTTATGGTTCCGTTTCCCCTTAGCAGGGGGATTAAGGCGATGCATTGAGCCTGTCGAAATGGGGTAGGACAGCTTACTACTCGATCTGATAGTCATGATCACCCTAGATGCTCAAGGTGATGGTGAATGAGTAATTACTAATTACGAATAACGCTTACCGAGTACCCCGACCGCAGTGATTGTTATTGAATTTACCGAAAGAAACGGATCGTCGGGATGTACCGGGGAAAGCGTAAAGGTGGACGGATGATGTATAATTACGAATGGCTGAACAGTATTGACAAATTCGTAATTCTTTTACATTTGTTGTGTTAACCATGAAACGATCAAAAATTCATACGCTTTTCATGCTCGCTTCTTTGGCGTTAGTTACTTCTTGCGTGCAATCCACCAAAGGTTCCGGAGACGTGGAAAGGGATTCGGATTCCACAAATACATCCAATACTGACTGGCAGAAGGACCTGGAAAGCTGGGCCGGAGACGCTCTGAACAGCGGTAAAGAGCTTGTCGAAGAGGTTGGTGACGAGATCAAGAGTATTGAGATCAATAGTTTTTCGGTTGAAGAGGACAAACAGCTCGGTAAACAATTGTATGACGAGATCCACAATTCTCCGGATTATAAGGTACTTGACCGAAAAAGATACAAAGCACTTTATGCATACGTGGAAAGTATTAAACAAACCATTTTGCAAAACGGTGGTCTGCGATACGGCAACACTTTTGACTGGGATATAACGATCTTGAATGATGATCAGACGATCAATGCTTTCTGTGCCCCGGGAGGATATATCTTTATCTATACCGGAATCTTGAAATACCTGGAAAACGAGGCGGAATTCGCTGGTGTACTAGCGCACGAGATGGGGCACGCTGATCGAAGACACGGAACGCGCCAGATGACCAAGAGTATGGGAATTCAAATGTTATTGGACGTACTGACCGATGGTGAGAACAGTCGCTATTACGGTGAAGTCATTGCAGGATTGGTTTCTTTGCGTTATTCCAGATCCTATGAACGCGAAGCAGATGAATGTTCGGTTCGCTATTTGTGTTCTACTGATTACACCGCCGATGGTGGGGCCGGTTTTTTCAGAAAGATCCTGAAGGAACAGGGAGAAGCTTCGGTAGAACTGTTAAGTACCCATCCTGATCCGGGGGAAAGGGTATCCAATTTCAAGGAATCCAAAAAAGAGATGAATTGCAGCGGTAAGGAGAAGTATACTGATCGTTATCGAGCAGTAGTTGCAAAGTCTTTGAAATAGGTTTTCATAGTCGGAATCTTAATTTTTCTCACGTACCCTTCAGGCAATTTTGAGACAGTAGTTGGTATTAGAGCGCCTTTCAGTCGTTTGTGGGTTTCGTCTCTCTCCACTGATCCGTGTTCGATATATTTCGAACACTCGAACACTCGAATTCGCGAATTTTCAAATTTTCGTGTCATAATGACCGTGTTATCAGGTGGCATTAAATTGGGGTGAAATGGTTGATTTCAGGAAGAAAGAGATTGCATGTACGTACAACTACGTATGGATTACAGAAGGTGACTACGTAATTGTTTTAGTGTATGGTTGAAAATCTTTTCCATCGGGCGTAATGGTTATTCCTTTGTCTCAAGAAACAAAGAAAAACACCGCCCAATGAAAACAAGA
>JBKCAB010000866.1:0-3175 GCA_046307935.1 Bacteroidota bacterium
AGCGCCACCATGAGTGGATCTCCGATAAACGGTACCCAAGACAACAAAGCCAGCCAATACCCATTCTTTCGGATGCGATGCTCCAAGCGCATGATCTTTTCGTAAGTCACTCCGAGTCGGGATAACCATTTTGGATCACCAAGCATTCCCAGCAGGTAATTCGTGATGCTCCCCAGAGAATTACCGGTGGTTGCTAAGAACAGCGTCCACCACGGATCAAATCCAACGTAAAGCATCGCCAAAACGAAGGCCTCCGAGGCCATCGGCAATATAGTCGCCGATAAAAAGCAGACCACGAAAAGACCGGGATATCCAAGATCAATAAAGTCCATAAAAAAAGAAGGGCCGGCAAAACCGACCCTTCAAAGATATCAAGTGAATAATTATTTCTTGATGAACTTCTTTGTTACTGTAGAAGCCTCAGAAACGATGTTCACATGGTAAACTCCGCTTGCAAGGTCAGAAGCATCGAAAGTTACAGTGTGCTCACCTGCGTTCTGCAATCCGTTAGCAACTGTCTTAACGATCTTGCCGGTAACATCAAGAACAACAACCTGCACTTCTTCAGCATTGTTCAGCGAGTACTTGACCGTTGTCTCAGCTGATGCAGGGTTAGGATAAACTTCGCTGATCGCTACATTTGCGTTCTCTTCGTTGATTCCCAATACTGGGTTGAAGTTCAGTTTCACGCATGGAGAAGCTCCCCAACCCACATAGTTGTTCACTGCATCGTTAGCACCGAACGGACCGTAACATACTGTAGAAAAGTCCTTGTCTCCTTTTGCAGAAGTCTTGATCGCCATTCTCTCGGTTGCCGTTTGGAACGTTCTCAACATCACATAGTACAATTTATCCGCCTCAAGCGTTACCGGTGTAGGAAGTGTGATGGTAGTGATGTTTGATGTAGGTGCAGGAGAAGGAACCTGATAAGGGAAGTTCACCACATCGAAGTTTGCTGGATCCTGAACACTTGCCGAAGCCATTTCGAATACATATACATCAATGAAGATGCCCGCAGTAGTACCACCTGTACCACCAGCAAAAGCAACGTCGATACCTTTCAGGAGTTGATTTGCGTTGATCTGGTAAATATTTCCAATACCAATCTCTTCCTCATCTGTAAAGCTCAATTTGGAAGTTCCCAGCGCATGGTTGTGACCGTATAGATAATCAGTAACTTCAAAATTTTCAGTTCCCCCATTATTGGTGTCATCTGCATCAGCAGGGAGCGTAGCATTTATTGTATAGGTTCCCACTGCAGATGCCGTGAAAGGGGTAGCAAACCAGATCGTATCTGATTCACCTGGCTGAAGTGTAACAGGATCTGACGAGCCCGTGTAAACAGATGTGGCACCATTCAGGATTTCCACATTGACAGACTTTGTCTGAACAGCTCCTCCTTCATTCGAAACATAGAACCCAAGCGTTGAAGGCGCCGTTTGCAAAGTAGGCGTCTGATAGTAATCCCAAGCATTGAAGATATCGTGCGTGTAAACTTCGTGTAACTTGAACTCATCAGCAGGGGCAACATAAAGTGCTACATCATCGATCATCCATCCGTAAGTGATCCAAACGTTTGGATTGGTCGAAAAGTCAGGGAAGCCAGTTGTCCACTGGAAACGGATCCAAAGTGAGTTCGTTCCTCCTGGTAAAATTCCGGAGAGGTTGATCGACTTCAAAGTTGGATTCGCGTAAGGGTCACCTCCGTTTGCTGTAAGTGGCTCAACCGTAGAGTTGTCGCCAGCAAGGATCCACGAACCATCAAGCCCTGTTGTTGAAATATAAACTTGCTGTGCATCGTTGAAAAGTGCACCGTACTGCAGAAACTCAAGGATGTAGTTGTTTGCGCCTCCTGAAAGTGTATTGACATCGATCGGCGCAGCAGTTGTCAACGTGTAAACAACATCAAGCTCTTGTGTACCCATCGTTGCATCACCGTTGTTCACTTCAGCAAAAGCACCATCTGAAGTTGAATTGATCACAGAGGTAAAGAACCAACTGTTTTCAGTAGCACCGATATCCCAACCATATCCTGCCGCAGCGATACCACTGTTGTCGATAGTCCAGTTAGAAGCGGTTGAGAAGTTGTCAGACCAAACTGCCGGAGTTCCCTTCGGAAGGTAGTGACCTTTGGAACCGGTTGCTTCAGTCGCAAGCGGTCTTTCCGTTACAATAGTTGACTGAGGCACTTTCTGTCCGAAAACGGAGAAGAATGCACTCATGGCCAACGCAGATACATAGAATTTCTTCATAATTTGAAAAGTTTAACTTTTTACAAGAATAGGTAGCAAAATTAGGGAAAAATTCAATTTTCCGCAACTTCGATACCTCGCTGCCAATTTTTTAACGAATTGAATGTAAAAAGGGTTTGAATTTTTCAAGCGTCTTTTAAAAACGGTAACGCCGCTCTGGTCTGATCCAGTTCTATTTTGTTCAATTGAAAGGTCTTAACTTCTTCTTTGAATTCTTGCAAAAAATGAACCGTACCGAGCGCATCGGCCAGGCAGGAATCACCGGAATAGAACAGTTCGTTTCCGTCTGTTCCCACGCGGTTAACCGCCACGACATACGACTGATTCTCAATTGCCCTTGCCATGATGAGCGTTTTCCAGTGCGAGCTCCTTCGCTGCGGCCAATTTGCGACATACAAGATAAGGTCATGGAATGGTTTCCCGTCGGTACCAACGCCGTTTCGAACGAGCTCAGGAAAACGAAGGTCATAGCAGATCTGTAAATTGATTTTCCATCCATTATAATCGATGATCACAGATTCAGCACCAGACTTGAACACCTTGTCCTCCCCGCCGAGTCCGAAGCTCTTGCGCTTGTCATAAAACGAAACCTGCCCATCCGGGCGCACAAAAACTCCTCTGTTTCGGAAATTTCCATTCTCCCGAATGATCAGCGAAGTATACACCGCAGCATTCTTCGAACAGGCCAATCCCATTAAAAAGTCGATTCCGGGTGATCTGTCGAAATCCTCGGCCAGCAATTCAGCGTTCATGGTGAAACCTGTATTGAACATTTCCGGTAGCACAATCAGGTCGGTTTCAACATCAGTCAGCAGTTCGCCATACCGACGGATGTTCTCCTCCTTGTTCTCCCAAACTTGGTCGGCCTGGACGAGTGTTACTCTCAGATCATGCATAGTCTTTCAGCTGCTTTGGTCAATGTA